>JAHWIA010000119.1 GCA_019322855.1 Candidatus Woesearchaeota archaeon
ACTTACAAATTGTTCGGCATCCAGCACGATGTTGATTATTTCGAGAGCGACATCTATAAGGAAGGGAAAGAGATTATCGAAGACGGTCTGGCAAGAGGCATTTTCAAGAAGGATGATACTGGAGCAACAATATGTCCGTTAGAAGAATTCGGCTTGAAAGATAAAGTATTATTGCGTAGCGATGGAACAAGCATCTATATTGTGCAGGATTTATTCCTTGCAAAGAAGAAGTTTGATGACTTTCATATGGAGAAATCCATTTATGTTGTAGGAAGTGAACAGATACATCACTTCAAGGTATTGTTCAAGATATTAGAGTTATTGGGTTTTCCATTTGCACAGGGTTGTTTTCATTTAGTGCACGGCATGGTCTTTCTGCCAGAAGGCAGGATGAAGTCAAGGGAAGGCACGACAGCAGACGCAGACGATATATTGGATGACATGTTTCTCATGTCAAAGGTAGAAGTCGTGAAAAGACACAAGGATCTGGATGAGGAAGAGATAAAGAAGAGAGCGACGCAGATTGCATTAGGCGCTATCAAATTTTTCCTATTAAAGACAGACACGAAAAAGGACATGATATTCAATCCTAAAGAATCTTTATCATTTGAAGGAGAGACCGGTCCTTATGTGCAGTATACTCACGCGCGTATCTGCAGCATTCTAAAGAAATTAGAAACAAAATTAGAAAAGGATGTAGATTTCAGTGTATTGCAGGACAAGACAGAGATAGATCTGTTGACGCAACTATCACAGTTCAATGAGATGGTGGCAGAAGCTGCAAAATCATACAAGCCAAGCATTGTCTGCCGTTATCTATTGGATCTAGGACAGAAGTTCAATGAATTTTACCACAAATGCCCTGTATTACAGGCAGAAGATGAACAGCTGAAGAACGCACGTCTGTTATTGATCAACAAGATAAAAGAAGTATTGAAAGAAGGTCTTGACTTGTTAGGAATAGAAGCGCCTGAAGCAATGTAGGACAATGAGAAAAAAAGAGGAAAAAGAGATAGAGCAGAGAAAATTACAGTCCAATATAAAGAAATTTTATCTGTGGGTTTTTGTAGGCTCTTTCTTTTTCATCAACAGCATCTTCTTGTTGTATTATCGTCATTTTGAATTGAGCTTTTCAGACATTGCTTTGATACAGATTGTGGTATTGATTGCAGTCCTTCTTTTAGAAGTGCCTTCTGGCGCTTTCGCAGACTTGGTCGGCAGGAAATGGTCTATAGTTCTGGGAGATTGTCTTATGCTGGCAGGCGTGCTGATCTTTGCAGTAGGTTCGACACTCCCTGTTTTCCTGATTGCAGCAGTAGTCTATGGTTCAGGAGGGGCATTCATCTCAGGTTCTAGACAGGCCATTATTTATGATACCTTCAAGAAATTGAAAAGACAGAAAGATTTTCTTAAGTTCAGGAGCAGGGAAGCTGCGATTTTCTCAGGAGTCGGCATCTTCACGTCATATTTTTCTCCTTACTTGTTCAGCTTGAATGTAAGGTATCCTTATTATGCAGGAGCAATATTCATGGTCTTCAGTATCTTGACAGGAATATCTTTTTTTGAACCTCCTTTCAAGAGAAAGAAATTGTCAATAATGAACCATTACATACAGATGAAAGAAAGCTTGATATCCATCCTGCGCCACAGCAGATTATTATGGCTGCTTTTATTCTCTATAGTGTCTATCTTCGCAATAGCAGTTTTCCATCACCTGACTTACCAGCCTTACATCACCAATAATCTAGGATTCACAGTCAAGCAGATGGGAATAATCCTTGCGATTGTTGCAGTTGTACAACTGGTATCGTCTTTATTGGCGCCTAAGATAGAAAAGATATTGACAGAAAAATGGTCATTATTGACCATCATCCTGGTTCAAGTTGCGTGTTTCGGTTTATTGGGCTATTTTGTGCAAAAATACATTGTGTTTGTTTTTGTCTTGATATTTCCTATCTGGATCTTCCAGGAATTGATCATTGAGAATTACATGCATTGGCACATCAAGTCACACCAAAGGGCAACCATCTTCTCGATATCGAGCTTGTTCTACAGCCTTATTCTGATAATATTGCTTCCTATATTTGGTCTGGTGATAGATGCAAAAGGAATTCCTTACCTTTACTTGCTATTAGCAGGTCTTGTACTTGTTACAGGTCTGATAATGTTCTTCTTGCGCTATAACAAAAGAGTATGGAAGAGTTTAGATTAGAATATTTCTATTTTTTCCTCGGAAAAGCTTATTAAGAATATTTTACAGTATTATTCTTGATTTCTGGAAAATGATCGGAACAAAATGCAGGACCTTGTTTGGGTTCGAGGAAAAACCATACAATTCAATAGATGACATTGTGGGTTTGAAAGATTATGTTAATGATTTAGAATCAGACATTGAAGAATATTCTTCACTACGAAGATTTATTCCTAAAATTGTAAAGAAAGATACAGACCTATTATATAATAGTGCAAAAAAATACATCTGTGATTATTACAAGTCTGTTACTGTTGAATTGAAGAAGATTAAAAAAGAATTCAAAAAGACATTCCATGAATTCAGGAATTTGTCCAGAATAACATCTGGAGTACAAGACCTGAGAGAGCAGTTAGAGGACATGATTTCTGACTATCAGAGATTGAATGTCGTCGCAAAAAAGAAATATAGGATAAGACAGATAGAAAAATACATAAAAAAAAGCCAGTATCTGGAACGTCTAGGAATCAGGCAAAATTCAGCCGATTTCAAAAATTCATCGATTCTTGAGAATTCCTTGTTTATAGAGCTTATATCTGCAGGATTAGTGGTTTCAGCAGTCGGAATTTCTGCGGTTTTATTATATAAGTTTTTTTCTTTTTAGTAAGGGTTAAATACTTAGAAAACACCACTTAACTAGTAAACGAGGT
>JAHWIA010000120.1 GCA_019322855.1 Candidatus Woesearchaeota archaeon
AATATTGGACAATGTAAAATGCAAAGTTGATTTGCACAAGCCAGATGTCAAGATATTCTGCTACATCTTTAATGAAAAATGCTACATAGGAATAGACATTGCTGGTTTTGAACTGGACAAAAGATATTACAAGGTTTATACTGGTGCGAAATCAATCAACAGCGTCTTTGGTTTCAACCTCCTGATGCTCGGCAGTTACAAGAAAGATCAGATTCTTTTGGATCCTTTCTGCGACTGCGGAACTATACCTATAGAAGCTGCATACTATCTGTCAGACATCCCGATCCATGAACAGCAGAAAGAGAAGTTCAAGTTCAAGATATTAGAAAAGCAAACAGAGAAAACAGCAGATAAAAAACAAAAGAACAAAAAAGAAACAAAGCAAGCAAAACAGATATTTGCTTTCGATCCTCAAGTAAGGAACGTAACAGCGTGCAGGCACAACAGCAAGATAGGAAAAGTTGATACTTTCATAGAAATGTCAAGAGTGACCACAGACTGGCTGGACACAAAGTTCGACAAAGAGCAAGTGGATCTCGTTGCAACTGTCGTTCCTCAGCCGACAAAACTCACATTAAAGAAAGTAAAGAAGGTTTATCCAGAACTGTTCGACAGATTAAATATTATCCTGAAGAAAAACGGAAAGTTCATCACGGTCGGAAACAAGCTCTTGGAAGAGATGGGAAACAAATCCAAGCTAAAGCTAGAAAAGAAGCAAAAAATCAGAAAAGGCAACCAGATTCTAGAGCTTTTTATATATAAAAAACAAGATTAAAAAGCAAAGCTTTAAATACCAATAATTCCTGTTTATACTAAAAAGGAGGGGATAGAATGGTAGTATCGAGGTTCAGAAAGCCCAATTTTTTTGAGCGAGTTTTACTGGTTTTGGGCATCATCGTTGTTATTGTAGGATATTTCCTAATACAGAAAATGGTGAGTGTCGGCGGCGGTTTGCTGAGCTGGGATAGCGTACAGAGCCTGTTCTTGTGGCTCATGGTGATATTGCTCGTGATTGTCCTGGCAGCGAACGAAGCTCTGAAAGAAGAGCTGAAGACCGTGCAGAAAAACCAGACAGAAGAACTCGGCTTGATCCGCAAGGAATTGAAGATGATGGGCAAGTCTCGCACTCGCAAGAGAAAACGGTAGGATCATACCTGACTAACGGTTCTTTGTGAACTGAGGAAAGTCCGCCCACCGCGAAAGACCACTTAACCTTAAGCTCTTGAAAAAGAGGGCAACTGCACAGAAACGCTACTTCCTTTGTCCGGGATGAAAGCCTTGAAGCTTCTGGTGACAGAAGTGAGATAACAGGCAGACTTTGTTCAAAGGGAAAGTTGAAACGGCAGTCCTGGTTGGTGCAAGTCAGTTGACGCTTAGTCAAATGTCAGGAACCCTGTTCCTTTAAGGGAAGGGCAACATAAGGCGGCTTATTTGATTCTACCATTTTTCTTTTTTTCTAAGCAACATTTATATATTCACTGGCCATTTACAGCTGTATGAATAAAAGACTGGTGATGATATTTCTAGTATTGATTGTTTCACTTAGTTTGTTGACAGCTTGTCAAAAGACAGTCTCAGAAGCCAATACTATGGAACCTATCATTGAAACAGAACCTGTTGAAGAACAAGTGACAGTCGAGAAAACCGATCTTTCTAAATCTAGTATCATGTTGAAGGCAGAGGACGGTGTTGACATTGCAGCGACTTATTACAAGCCATTGGAAGAAGAACCGCCAGGCGTCATCTTGTTGCACATGCTGGACAAGGACAGATTTACATGGGATGTGTTCGCAAAAAGATTGCAGGAAGAAGGTTATGCTGTTTTAGCGATCGATCTAAGAGGGCATGGAGAATCCATAAACCAGGGCCGGTGGCAGGATTTCAACGAAATGGATTTCAACAGCATGGTGAATGATGCGCGGGCGGCAAAAACTTACATAGAACAAACATTGGAGCCGAGAAGATACATTATGATCGGCGCGAGCATCGGCGCGAACGTCGCACTTAATTATGCAGCTGCTGACAATGACATCAACGCAGTCATCCTATTATCGCCAGGCGAAACCTACAGGGGAGTTAATGTTCTGGGCGCAATCAACATGTACGGCGACAGGCCATTATTGATCGCAGCGAGCAAAGAGGATGATTATTCATACAAGTCCAGCAGCAAGTTGCATGATCTGGCAGGAAAAAGCACGTTCAGAAAATACGAAGATGCAGGTCATGGAACAGACATGCTCAATGCACCAATAGGACTTGATTCTTTGATTGTAAGCTGGTTGGATGAGAATATCTAATCTAATGGTTCTAACAAGACATCTATGTCATGATCTTGTCCGTTTCCTAAAATGATGTTATTATAAGCGTTTATCCTTTCTTCGAATCCTTCATCATTCTCTGCTTTTGGCATGAATATCGAAGATGCTGTCTTGAAAATAAGTGACTGGTTTCCGAACAACAATCGTCTATAGTATTCCACACGGGGCGTGAAATATTCCCTGAACTCTTCTTGTTCATCTATCTTGAACTCGACGAATGTCGCATCATCCTTGCCAAAAGTGCCGACTGCGTATGATTTTTCTTCGTCTTTTGCCTGCGCGCCGAGATAATTCAATATCTGAATCCTTTTTTCCTTTGGTATTCCGTCCTTCCATTGGTATTCTTTTATGTCTCTTCTCAATGTTTGGGTACAGATATAGTCGATAGGATCGAAATCTCCTAATTTCTGTGCAACATCGGCAATATACTCTAATGCCTTTCGTTTATCTTCAAAAACAAGAGTGAGAAAATTATATTGTGTTCTGGTTTCGAGTACTGTTTTTGAATCTCCGTGGCCTGCGTTCTCTACTTTTTTCAGGGTAGGTATCTCGAT
>JAHWIA010000121.1 GCA_019322855.1 Candidatus Woesearchaeota archaeon
CCGATGCTGTCTAAAGAATATGCAAAGCCTTTATGGGATTTGCCGAACGTGACAATGGTCACCAGTCCGGGAATAGTCAACATACACGGCAGCAAGAATTTCCCAGGTTTCGACATTCTCATATACCATGGTTTTTCAGTATTCTATTATTTGGATAATGTTGAGAAGATAAGAGAAGAAGGAGGTATCAAAAATCCCGACAAGATATTGAAGTATCTATTGAGGATGAGGCATCTTGCACCGACGCACACAAGCACATTATACATACCCCCATAGGTACGATCCCCTTGTCATAGAGAATGTGCCTGACTTTTTCATAACAGGCCACACGCACAGGGCAGGAGCATCCAACTATAGGAATGTGACTTTGATCACAGGAAGTTGTTGGAACGGCATAAGTGAATATGCGCTTAAGTTCGGCTCTTTGCCAGAACCAGCAAAAGTTCCGATAATCAATCTACAGACGAGAAATGTCAAGATGATGAAGTTCGCATAAAAATGGAATATTCAGAAAATACAGGAAAATATTTCGAAAACATAAGAAAAAAAGTTGAGCAATGCCATAGCATTGCGAGCGAGGCAAGAAAGAAATGCCTTGACCCTGCAGATGAGGTAGAGATATCCCTGGCAAGGAACATGGCAGAAAGAGTTGTAGGTTTGATATCTTCTGTTGCTCCTCAGATAAGAGACAGTAATCTTGTTCCGCGAATCGTTGAGTTGGAAAAGAAGTATGGTGTTCTCGACTGGCGTGTCGCATTCAAGATTGCAGAAGAGATAGCAAAGCAAGAGATATGCAAGTTCGAAGATGAAAGAGAAGCAATGGAAGTCGGGATAAAAGCCGGTTTTGCTTATGCTACAGTAGGCGTTGTCAGTGCTTGCTTGGAAGGTTTTACAAAACTCGAGATAAAGCAAAGGAGGGACGGGAAAAAATATTTTTGCATGAATTTTTCAGGACCGATCAGAAATGCAGGAGGAACCGCAGCCGCAGTAAGTGTTTTGATAGGAGATTATGTTAGGAAAAAGATGGGTTACGATGTTTATGATCCAAATGAACAAGAGATCAATAGATATTTCTCAGAGGTTGAGCATTACAATGATAGGTGTGTGAGGATACAATACATGCCTTCAAAAGATGAAGTTGATTACATGGCAAAAAACATGCCCCTTGAGATAAGCGGAGATCCTACAGAAAAGATAGAAGTGCCTAATTACAAAAATCTTCCCAGGATTCCTACTAATTTGATCAGGAGCGGGATGTGTCTTATCATGTCAAGCTGTCTGCCATTGAAAGCGCCTAAACTATGGAAGCAATTATCAAAGTGGGGCAAAGAGTTTGACATGGAACAATGGAATTTCCTGCAAGATTTCATCAAGGTGCAGAAAGAAGTAAGGGCAAAGCTCGAATCAAAGAAGAAAGAGGACGGAAAAGAAGAAGAAAAGCCAAAGATCCTACCTGATCACGCATACATAAGCGATCTTGTTGGAGGAAGACCTGTACTTGCACATCCGTTGGCCAAAGGAGGGTTCAGATTGCGTTACGGCAGGTCAAGGACGAGCGGTGACAGTGCACAATGCATCCATCCAGCAACAATGCACGTGCTGAACGATTTTATTGCAGTAGGCACCCACATGAAGGTCGAACGGCCGAGCAAAGGGGCGATATATACTCCTTGTGATACTATCGAGGGTCCGGTAGTTAAATTGAGCAATGGCAATGTTCTGAGGATCGAGACTGCGAAACAAGCCAAGCAGATAAAAAAAGACATAAAAGAAATCTTGTTTCTTGGAGATATTCTTATTTGCTATGGTGACTTTTTCGATCGAGCCCACAAACTGGTCCCTCCTGGTTATTGTGAGGAATGGTGGGCATTGGAAGTTGAAAAAGCCATAGTTGACAATTTCGGCAGTTTTGATTTAGAGAAAGCGTCTGCGTTATGCAATATAAAATCTGAAAATTTGAAACAGATGCTTGACAAGCCGTTAAAGACGAAAGTTGATCCTGAAAAAGCAATATCTTTATCATACAATCTTGGCGTGCCATTACATCCTAGATACACTTATCATTGGAATGACATTTCTTTGGAAGATTTCAATATCTTGTTGGAGTGGTTGAAAAAAGCAGACGTCAAAGTAGGAGAAGAGATAGAGAAGATAGTTGTGCCTCTTTTTTTGGAACCGAAAAGAGTATTGGAATTGCTTGGCGTACCGCATATAGTTGCGACAGAATATGTCGTGATAGAAAAAGAAGATGCGCTTCCTTTCTTTACACAGCTAGCAGACTTTGAGTTTGACAAATTGACAGAATGCCAGGAAAGTTCTGCATTGGAAAAAATTAATAATTGTTCCAAGATAAAGCTCAGGGACAAGAGCGGCATATATATTGGTGCCAGGATGGGTAGGCCTGAGAAAGGAAAGATGCGGAAGATGAAAGGCAGCCCTCACGGTCTTTTTCCGATCGGAGAAGAAGGCGGGAGGATGCGTTCTTTTCATACCGCATTAGAGACCGGAAAAGTCACTTCTTCATTCCCAATATTCAGATGCAACGATTGCAATAAGATCACTGTGTATCCTAGCTGCGAAAGCTGCGGCAAAAAAACACAGAGGCTTAATTATTGTAAAGTTTGCGGTTATGTTGAGAAGTGCGAACACGATTATGTTCTGCCTTATGATAACAGAACTATAGATATAAAACACTATTTCAATGATGCACTAAAGATATTGAATACTAATCTTTTTCCAGATATGATAAAGGGCATAAAGGGCACGATAAATAATGAACATTTGCTTGAGCATTTGACAAAAGCGATACTGAGGGCGAAATACGATCTATATGTCAATAAGGATGGAACAGTAAGGTATGA
>JAHWIA010000122.1 GCA_019322855.1 Candidatus Woesearchaeota archaeon
CGGTGCAAGTTCAGAGCAGATAAAAAGTGATGTTGTTGAGTTGATACATATCTTCTATGAAGTGTTGGGCGGGAAAAAGCACTATCACAACCTGCCTCCTGAAATCAAAGACATAATCTGCGGCCTGAAACGGTCACTGATAACAAAGAAGTTCAAGACAGCTGGCAAATTGAGAGAGTATTTAGAGAATATGGAATGGAACTGACAGCAAAGCTTTTATACTAGCAAATGTTCAAAAAAATAGGTGATAGGTGATGAAGAATAAACAATGGGTCATTCTGGTTACAATCATTATTCTTGTTGTGATATCTTTTATCATAGCGATGTTCTATGCTGCTTTCTCTGGCAGCGGCACAGGAGAGTTTAAGATAGGGGGAAAGAGGGCAGATGTCGGCTTGATAAAGATAAGCGGTCCAATTGTCGGTGAAAAGGATCCTAGCTTGTTTGCGACAGGAGGCGCAGTGTCTCCTACTATTGTGAATTACATCAAGAAAGCAAAAGATAATCCGAGGATGAAGGCCATTGTTTTGGAGATAAACAGTCCTGGAGGTACGGTTGTTGCTTCGAAAGAGATAAGCACAGCTGTCGAAGATGCAAAGACAAAGAAACCAGTCATCGCTTGGATAAGAGAAGTGGGCGCGAGCGGCGGTTATTGGATCGCGACAAGTTCTGATCACATAATCGCAGACGAACTGTCAGTTACAGGAAGCATTGGTGTACGGGGAGGTTTCTTGACTTTCGGCGGTCTTATGGAAGAATACAATGTGACTTATGAAAGAATGGTCGGCGGAAAGTACAAGGATGCAGGCACACCGTTCAGGGAATTGACAGACGAAGAAAGACAAGTCATTCAGGACAGGATAGATATTATCTATGAAGCCTTTGTGCAGAAAGTGGCAAAAGACAGGAACATACCTTATGAAAAAGCAAAAGACATGGCGACAGGAATGTTCTACATGGGTTCGCAGGCAAAAGAACTGGGATTGATAGATGAATTAGGCGCAAAGGCAGAAGTTGAAAATTACTTGAAGAAAAAGCTTGATGTGGAAAAAATAACATTTATAGAATACAAGAGAAAACCTACATTGCTGGATGCTTTGACACAGGCAATGTCCGGCTCTTTCTTTTATCTTGGAAAAGGAATGGCTAACGGCATGAAAGAGATAGACATGAACACAGAATACCAGATGTTTGTCTAGAAACCTCTTAATATTGTTATGACCACGAAAACTACATATGCAGCAAGCATTATTACGCCTGATTTCCAGGTGAGTTTCTTTCTCGTGAACAAGAACAAGCTGGCAATCACGAAACCTATCAGGAAGAGTATGGACGGGCCGAATGTGCTGAAAGGAACATCGAAAGGTCTTATCAAAGCAGCGATAGACAGGCTCAGTGTAAGATTTGCAACAACACTGCCGAAAATATTTCCGAAACCAATGTCTGTCTGATGCTTTAATGCAGACTTAACATTCACTGTGATCTCTGGGATTGTCGTGCCTATTGCTATTACCAATAAACCAACTATGTATTTAGGAATTTGGATTATGTAACTGATTTCAACTGCACTTATGACGAGCCATCTTGCAGACAATAATAATGCTGCGATGCACCCGCCGAAAACAACAATGTCCTGCCATATGCTCCTGAAAACAATTTCCTTTTTCAGGTGCGAGATCTTTTCCTCTTTTTTCCAGAAGATAATCAAATAGATGCAGAACGCTGCCAATAAGATGCCTCCGTCAAGCCTGCTCATCCTTCCATCGATCATCATAAGGAATGAGGAAAGTGCAACAAGAACAATGACCATAACAACTTTATGGTCTATCACTTGCTTAACCTTGACTTTTATGACGCGCGCAATGATGATTGCAATAGAAAACACTAAGGCGACATCTATTATTGATGCGCCTATCAGATCGCCCAGCAACAGATTGCTTTCTCCTGCTAAAGAGGCCATGACTGCAGTAGACATCTCTGGGAAAGTCGTACCAAAAGAAACAACAAGAAAGCCAATGATGAACTTGCTCACGCCTGTCTTTTTTGCATAGCTTGTCACTGCACCGATCGCATAGTCAGCACTCTTAGAAATAATGTAAAGACAAATGACAAAGATTATTATGTAAAACACTAACGGGCTCATTTCTATTCCTCTTTTAGTTTGATTTGGAATTATAGGTATTTAAGGATTGCGGTCTATATAGCATAGTTTTAAATAATACTGGTTTTAACGGCGATATATGAGTTTAGGAGAACTGTTCGGGCCTACAGGGGAGCTGGATGTTGCAGAAAGAATCTTTAGTGCGGTTCCAGATGATATTGGCGAGCTTCCTTATCCAGACGCCAGGATGTCTGCGATCGTAGAAAATGCTTATTCTGACATGCTGTTAAAGATGACTCCTGAAAAAAGAAGAGAGTATGAAAAAAGAATGCTTGAGTACTGCGAAAGACACAGGCTGATGGAAAGAATGCAGGAAGCAGGCCTCATAGAAAGCAGGGCATTCTATCTGGGAAAACCTTTGTGGAATAAAGTAAAGAAAGAAGAATAAGATTAATTCTCTGCAAGTTCATCAAGTCTATTCAAAGATTTTCTGAACTCTTCTAGATCGCCTTGCGTATAATCTGGTTTTAATGCGCAATAATCTATAAGATTTTTGAAGAATCTTCTTCTCATTGCAATGTATTCTGGCTTTATCTCTTCTGGCACTAGCTTCAGTTCTTCTTCTAATGCTTTGACACATCTGTCGGGCGTATCCATCCCTATCTCTGTGAACTCTATGTATTCGTGAGCAACTGCATACTGTCTGAAATCTTTCCTTACATTGTCTGAAATACCAAAAACATAACCTGCGC
>JAHWIA010000123.1 GCA_019322855.1 Candidatus Woesearchaeota archaeon
GTGAGATATTGAAGATGGAAGATAGAATAGAATTTGCTCGAAGGATGCACGAGATGGTTCTTGCGCGTATCGCGCTTGAGCACAGCAAGAAAAAGAGTGATTTTGATTACAGTAAAGAGATAGAGGTTGAGCCAGAAGGTTTCGAGTATGAAAAGTTCTGGAACAAGGAAGAAAAGAAGAAATTTGAAAAGGAAGAAGAGAAAAGGGATGAAGAGGAATATAAGCGCGCATTATTGCTTGGTGATCTGAAGAAAGCAGCGCACAGGATTAATCTGGAACCAAAACTAGAGTATGAATGCGAACGTCTGATCAAGGGCGAACGGGAAGGGTTCAAAGAAGATTTCAAGGCTTGGCTTTCTAATTTGTTGTCTGGTGCAATACCTAAAGTATGGTCTGATGAGTTGGTGAAATTTTTGATGAAGGCAAAAGATGAGATCTAGCCTGTCAAGCTCTTTCCAACATAAGAAGCAAAAACTTTTGAAGGACTGGAATATATTTCTCTGTTCACCACATTACCTGGAAGCCGCATCAGCAATGCATTTCTTATGGCTTGGTTGACTTTCAATCCATCTTTTGAGTCGAGCGCAGACCTAAGCAGGTTCTTTTTTATCCATACTCCTGCAGGTTCTATAGGAACATGAAGATCAGAACCTACAGAAGTAGGAACTTCAGGATGTCTCTGGCAGAAATCTTCTGCAAAAAGATTCACATAGCCTTGTACTGGTGTGACTCCTCCGTTGAATCTTTCCACGAACAAGACAGTGCCTGCATCTCTTGCTTTTCCCAGTGCATTTTCCATGTCCTTTTCAGTCTCGAAAGAATCAAAGTGATTAGGATGATTTAGTGTGACAAAGGTGTCTTTTGAAGCGTGCAATAAATCTGTCAACGGAGGGAAGCTTGCTCTTCCTGGCCTTGCATTTGTTGGTGCGATGACCTCAAGATTCAGTTTAAGATTGTCGTCAGGATCAAGCCGGATGTGGTATTCCTGTGCATTCATTATATACATTGTTTGAGGTTTTCTCCTGAACTTTCTTTTCTTTGGAGATAGCGTGATCATCCAGTCGTCTGAATGGATGTCATAATTTTTAGTGACCCATCTTGGAGGATTGTTTCTCAAGGTCCAGAAGAAAAGGTTATTGTCATGGTCTGTGACATATAATATCTTGATATTGTGCTTTCTCATATTTTTTATCACAGAGACAAAAGGATCCCTTAATCTTACTGCATCGAGCGAGAAAGGATAGCTCGAGTGATAATGCATGTTGACAAAATAATGCGTCTTCTTCAATTCTCTCTCTTTTAATTTTCTTTTCCCGAATTCTATTGGTTTGTATAAAGAAGTCAGTGCAGAATTAAGACCGCGAAGATAAGGTTTTCTCAAGGTCTTGTCTCTTAAGGTCTGGACGATCTTGTCCTTGATCTTTCTCACGCAGTATCTTGGATTCCTTTGCTCTTCTAAGTCTGCAGAATGAGTGTCTTTCAGAACTCTTTCTTCCAAGCTCTTCAATAAATTTTTCATTTTTTATAGATTAAGTATTGTTAGATATGCATCAGTTCTATATAAACATTCGCAAAATTTTATATACTGCGCATCCTCTATTGGTATTGATGAAGATAGTTGAAATAAGCAAGGGAATAGAAATCATAGATCTGGCTTTATTGCTAGGGGATGTGCTAGTTCTGGCAGATTTTCATGTGGGATATGAAGAAGCATTGACAAAGCAAGGCGTCCTCATACCAAGGTTCCAGTTCAAGGATACAATGGAAAGGCTGGAAAAAATATTTGATTTCTTGGGGATGAAAGACAAGGAAATCAGAACAGTCGTCATCAATGGAGATCTTAAGCACGAGTTTGGCCAGATAAGCATGCAGGAATGGAGGGAAGCATTGAAGGTCTTTGATTATCTTGCAGGGAAGTGCAAGAAGATTGTATTGGTGAAAGGCAATCATGATACTATCCTAGACCCTATTGCAGAGAAGAGAGATCTGGAAGTTGTTGAAGAATTTATGGTGGGAAATTCTCTGATTACGCACGGGCATAAACTTAGTGAGACACTAAACTTCGGCAAGTGCGATAATCTGATAATCGGACACGAACATCCTGCAGTGAGCCTGCGGGAGAATCCTGATTCAGTAAGGGTAGAGAAGTTCAAGGCTTTCCTTAAAGGAAAGTATAAAAGAAAAACATTGATTGTCCAACCGTCTTTCTGTCTGGTAACAGAAGGAACAGACGTGACAAAGGAAAAATTATTGTCGCCCTATCTGCAACAGAAGCTGGATAATTTTGAATGCTGGGTCGTGAGCGAAGCAGATGTCATGTATTTCGGAAAATTAAAGAATCTGGAGTGAAGTTGTGAAGA
Organism: Candidatus Woesearchaeota archaeon; assembly: GCA_019322855.1. Classification (GTDB taxonomy): domain Archaea; phylum Nanobdellota; class Nanobdellia; order Woesearchaeales; family WJKV01; genus WJKV01. The sequence goes on from JAHWIA010000123.1 coordinate 2,361, forward strand.
TTTAGTTCTTATGATTATTTATTTCTTCTTTGTTCTTTTCTTGGTCGCTTTAAACGGACTCTTGACTGCTTTGTCGCTGATGATGGCGCTGTTTCCTGTTGGATCCTCGATGATCAGTTTTGTCTTTTCCTTGCCGTCTTTTATGTCCAGTATTTTATCTATCATCTTTCTCATCCGTTTCTTTTTCGGCTTGTCTTCTTCTGTCTCTTTGTTGAACTCGAGAACTTTCTGGATATCGTTAAGCATCCTTTCTATGTTCGCTACAAAACCTTGGGCACTGACCCCCGGCTCTATTGTGATCTTGAAATCAGGCCATTTGACTGTTGCGTGAGAAGATTTCACAACCCTGATGTTGAGGTCGTCCTTTTCTGTGATCTCTATCTCATACTTGCACGGATCCTTCATCTCTGCAGCTTCCA
>JAHWIA010000124.1 GCA_019322855.1 Candidatus Woesearchaeota archaeon
CTATCCAATATTCAGAAGAAGTGATTGCATTAGAAAAAGAACTGGAACAAGCAAGAAAAGAGTTCATAGCAACAATTGAAGAATTGAACAAAAGAGAAGAGCTTTTGGATGAGCAGTATAAAGATGACGAGGATAATCCTTTATATGCTGAGGAGTTAGGCGAGATAAAAGCTCATATGCAAACTGCTGTGGATGCTTTCATCCCTAAGATTGATGAATTATATGAAGCAAAAGCCAAGTTCATCTCAAGAAATGCAGCTGCGCAGGAAATGACAGGGAAGTATGTGGATGCTTTCGTTGCTTCTTGGATGCCAAATAGATATGATTATACCCTATACAACCATGGTGCGAAACTTGTATTCTATGCAGAAGAATCAGGAGCATCTACAGGATTTCAGCCCTTTGATTTTGATACAACTGGGAGCTTAGGAGTGAGTTTTCCTAACCTTGAAGCATTGAAAAAAAGCATCTTATATGCATCATATAAAGACATCCCTGTTTCCAAGAATATTGATGAATGGAGGGGTCCTAATTATAGAACCGTCTTTTCTGATGTGAAAGAGTATTATAACCGTATAGAAACCTTTGCGAGAAACGATCTTATAGATTCTGTCAGGCCTTCAGCTTTTGAAGTTTCTCCGGCATCATCTGTTGTTCCTCGTGCAGAGAAGATATTTGTTTATGAAGATGAATTGTATCCGATGGATAAAGATCTGTTAGAAAGAGGCGTGTTTGATTCTGGTCTTGATGAAAAAACAGTTATAAAGCAAAGACCAGAAGTTGTAGAAGCAGTTCCTGTCGAAGCAAGGCCTGTGCAGGAATTCATAAGCCCTGAAGAAGGAGTAGAAGTTCCTATAGGCGTTGCCATGGGATTGGGATTTGTCGGTTCTTTGTTCTTTGGCATATTGTCAGGGTCTTACGGCGGCTGGGAAGCTTCGCTAGTTTCTGCATCAATCGGAATGTTGGGTACCTTGGGCTATGGGATGTATAGGGGTTTCAAATGGTTAGAGAACAAATTGGTTTCTGGAGTCTCCAGAACCATGGGTGTGAAAAGAAAAGCGCAACGTGGCGAGACTGAGTTAGCAGTTCCTATTTTCACTGCTGTCGGTGGTTTTGGTCTGTATGCCGCAATAAGATTGGCTGTTGAGATGGGTCTTTCTTTCACAGAAGCCTTGCCTGTTATCGTAGGAGGGAGCTCTTTCTTGATTCCTGTCCTGCTCGCAGTTGGCATAACTAAATTGATGCAGCCCAAACAAGCTCCGAAAGTAATTGAAGCAGAAGTAAAGGTTCCTGTCGCAACAAGGCCCACTGAAGAAGGTGTAATCCTTGAAACTAGGCTGTCTGACGGCAGTTATATTTATTCCAGCAAAGATACACAATACAATATCAGATTCATAGAAGAGCCTGTTGAAAAAAGTGAACGTATATCCAAGGTAATGCAAGCCTATGATTATGCAATGGATAATGTGAACAAGCCTGGGTTGTATGATGAATTAAAACTAGAGTTTGGCATTGTAATTATTCTTGACTTGCCTAAGCCGGAAACAAGAGAGATCTATGAAGTTGAAATTCTAGACTTGATTGGTGAAGGAGGTTCGGCTAACATTTACAAGGTATTGATAAAAGGAAAAGAATATGCATTAAAAAGGGCTAAGTTCGGCAGAGATTCTAATCTCTTGTGGGAAATAAAAGTATTGGATGAATTGAGCAAGCAGAATGTTCGAAATGTTCCTATGTTTTATGGATTTATGGATTTCGGAGATGGCCATTATGGACTCGTAAGGGAACTCATTGAAGGAAAAGAATATGACCCTAAAGATTATAGTGAAGATGAAAGAAGAGCTATATATCAGCAATTAAAGAATACAATTACCCAATTAAATGACATGGGAATTTATCTCAATGATTTTGCAAAAAGGCAGGTCATGATAACAGAAGGCAAAGAAGCGAAAATTGTTGATTTTGGAACAACAGCTTTCGAATCTACAATCATTTCTGACAAAGAAGCACTTGAGAGGGACTTCAATCCTGATATTGGAACCTTTAGATTGCTTTGGTATAACATAAGAAATCTTTTGTACAGCAGAAGGTCCATGGAAAAGGCCGGTGAACTGTCGAGAAAAGCAGCTTTAGAAGGCTTTATATTTGAACCTGAAGAAGCAGAAGTTACAAAAGAAGAAATCGAAGAAGGCGTGACAACAGAGCCGGACGGATCAGTAAGAGTCAGTGACGAGCTGATTGAAGAAACAGGTATGGATGAAGAAGTCCTCGCAGAAGAAATCGAGGAAGAAACGCCTGAAGATGACAGCTGTTCCATTGGCGGTTCTATACACTGTAGTGGCGCGAATGAAGAGAGTGTCGAGAAAGCTGTTGAAGAGATTATTGAGGAGACAAAAGCGATTTTAGATTTGGGCCCTGAAGCATTAGAATCCAAAACAAGAGCGATCCCAGAGAGTGTACAAGAGGCGAGAGATTTTATAAAAAACAGCGGAGGAATGTTAGTTGATCCTGCTGAAGGTTTTAAAAGGCCGAGTACAGTACGTTTTCGTAAAACTCCAGACGAGTTTGGAGAGCGAGCATTTACAGAAAATAATTTCCTTAAATTGTTAAGTGATGATCCGTATAAAGGATTTGGGAAACTTCCGGAAGGATTTGGTGATTTTGTAGTACAAGCCCAGGGCTACATTTTTCCTGAGCATAATTTGGAGGAAATTATTTATCAATATACTAGAGCTGGA
>JAHWIA010000009.1 GCA_019322855.1 Candidatus Woesearchaeota archaeon
CTGATCCGCAATTAGGGCAATAGCACTGCCATTGGGTCAGGCCTGTATTTGGTCGGGAATAACCTACTTTACTGCTGCCGCACTCGCAATTGCAGCCTCCTCCAACAACTTCTTCAGTACCAACACCGCAGCTCACAGAAAGAGTTTCGCCTGTTCCTGTTCCGGTATAATATCTGCAGTTGCCTGCGTGATAAGCTTCATAAGTATCTACATAAAGTCCGCTTCCTCCTGTGAAATAGCCTGAATAGCCAGATGCAGAATTTGTCCTTCCGTAAACACCATAACTTCCACTGGACACCAAATTTACTTCTCCATATACTGCTATTCCGCTGGATGCAGAATTTACAGCATATAGTCCTCGCGTAACACCATATAGATGAAGAGAATCTCCTGAAGTGGATTGAAAGTTTACAAGATTGCCCGTGCCATTAACATCAAAAGTATAGTCTGGTGTTGGATCTCCTATTCCTACCCTATTATTGACAGTGTCTATTATAAAAGCAGCGTCTGATTTTATCGCCAAATTAACACCATCGCCCAGCCAATATTTTGTCGCTGCAGAGACGAATGATATTGAAATTAGAAAGATGACTGCTAACAAAATAATGATCCTTAAATTATTTCTCATCATTTTCTAATTTTAACCTCCGCAACATATCACATAAGTTGTTCCAGTGCAATCTGCACAATCACAAACCCAACCCGTAGGGGTAGTTACACTTCCTGACGGTTGGCTAAGACGAACTCTTAATGATCCGCAATCGCAGTTGCACCCTCCGCCAGTAGCTTCTTCACCCGGCCGACAATTTGCAGTATCAGATGAAGCATTTGATTGTCTCCGACAATTCGCGTCACTATAAACTTTATAGCCGTCAGAATATATGTCAGTATTGAAATAGCCTGAATAACAGGAAGGGTTTTCTCCCACACCATAGATAGCAGCTCCTCCTGAACCAGTATTATATCCGTATACTGCCCTGCCTGTGGATGAACTGGCTGTCGCATAAACACCATTGCCGTTCGACCCGATCGCCCGGACTCCGATACCAGATAAAGATTCTATATATGCTACTGTCCCTGATCCTGTAATATCTAATTGATAGCTTGGCGTAGAGGTTCCTATGCCAATCCTCGAGTTTGTGGTATCAAAGAAAAAAACATTGTTATTATCGAATGCAAGATTGTTTCCTCCTGTATACCAATATCTAGTCGCTGCAAAAACAGATGTTGCAGCAATCAAAAATATAGTGATCATTAAGCAAAACAACAAGGTTCTCTTTTTTGTTATTAATGTTTGTTTCATTTTTAATTATATTGCACAACATATGATCCAAGAATTGTGATCTCCTGCATTACAATTCCTGCAATTGCAGACCCATTGCGTATCGCTGGACGGATAAGAGTATATCGTCTGACCATCACCGCATGAACAGTCGCATCCGCCACCCACAACTTTATCCCCGCCAGCATCGCAATTGACTGATGTACTTCCAGCTGCATAATTATAATCGCAATTTCCTTTATGATATACTTCTCGATTATTGGCCCAAACTCCAGGGCCTCCTGTGAAATATCCAGAATATCCTGTGGTTGCTTGGCCATATACACCATAATTTACACCAGAACCTGATGTCGCATATCCGTAAACACCAGCACTTCCCAAGGCAGTAGTGTAACCAAAAATTGCATTAGAAGTGCCTCTTGCCTCCAATGCAACCCCGTTTGTGGATGTTATACGCACAGCAGGAGCACCTGAACTTTGGACATGCAATGCATAACCAGGGCTTGACAGTCCAATACCTATCCTGTTTGTAGCTCCTTTCAAGATAAATAGAGTATTGGAATGTACAACATAATCATCGCTTGAACTGTCTCCGATCCAATAACTTGAAGCAGCAGATGCACTGATAGACAAGATAATGACTAATACAGCAATAACAAATACATTAATCAGGAATCTAGTCTTATCTCTTGCAACCATAATACTACCTCAAACCGATCAGAACTTTTATTTCACATACAGATCTCTGGCACGGTTCCATTGCCTTTCCAAGGATTGCACCGAAATCTTCAATAGTTGCTTTTTCTGCAAATCCAGACAAAGAGCTCGTCGTCAACAGATCGAACCTGTCAACCGGTCCTCTGACTTTTGTTGGAACAATACCGACAATGCCGACAGGAACTGCATTCTCTGCCCCTGAATTTCCAACAAGCGAAGGATTCTCAGACACTACACCAGCTACAGCCTTCTGGCCGTGCATATTACATTTCTCAATCATCAAGTCTTCATTCAAGCAGACAACATCTCCAGCTACTAATTCTTCAGCCATAGTCATTTTTTCTGCAAAGTCTGCACCATACGCATTGAGATCGCCGCCGTAATAGATGTCGCCAGACACATTGATATTTCCAGTAACCTGAAGTCTTTGTGATGGCGCAATAGTTCCTATACCCACATTGCCGCCCATTATTGCCATAGTATTATCTTGTGTAACATTAGTCGATGGTTGATTGTTTAGAGCAATTGCGATGGTAGATTCTCCGTCAGCAGTTATTCCACGACCCATTGCCAATGAATAAATTCCAGATGCTGTTGTAAGATCTCCAAGAGCTATCGACGAGTCGCCTAATGCTCTTACATATCTCCCTATTGCTGTTGAAGTATAACCTGCAGAATGTGCATTATTACCAATTGCTGTTGCATGATTCCAAGTTGCATTCGAATAATAACCGATCGCAGTTGAATAGTCTCCTGTTGCAATGTTGCCCGGGCCTCCAATTGTGGCAGCACCTCCACTTGAAACTTCTACATCCAGTCTTGCAGACGGATTCGTAGTCCCAATACCAACAAAGCCTGTACTGTTTTGAACAGTTACTGCATCTGTTTGACCTGCAACATATAATACTAAATTATCAGTTCCATCAGGAGAATAAATTATTGCAGAACCAGTATCATCAGAATCAAATTCAATTCCCGCTTGATCGTCTGATGAACTGACAAGAATTCTTGCAAGATCTGTTCCCACTCCAGAACCAGCAACATGAAGTCGCCAGGTCGGACTAGCGGTCCCTAGACCCAATCTTTGATTTGTATTATCCCATGTGAAATTAGTGTTAGAACTTAGAGTGCTTGCAGCTGTCCAGAACGCAGCCCTATTAGCTGCACCTGTTCCGCCTACAGCTCCTGCAGCGCTGCTCAGACAATTGCTCCCTTCTATACAGAAATCATGGCCAGAAGTGAGGTTCAGGTCTCCGTCAAATGTATAATCGCCTGATTGGAATGTGCCGGGTGTTATTTGGGTAGGCGAGTGGCTCACCACTGCGTATACTATTGATACTAATAAGAATAAAGCTAATACATATATCACCAGTTTTTTCATATATATCTATACCCCCTATGCACTACTGGGAGAGGTTTCTCCTTTATAAACGTTTCTATTTTTTACGTTTAGAACTCTTCCGGTCTTTTTTAGGCTTTCTCTTCTTTGTTCTCACTGCCTTCTTCTTAGCTGTCTTTCTGGTTTTAGATTTTTTCTTTATTGTTTTTCTCTTGACTGATTTCTTTTTCACTGTTTTCTTTTCCCGGATCTTTCTTCCTTTTGCTTTCGCGCTCCTTACCATCTGATTTAATTTAGAGAAAGTCAGTTTTTCCCAGTTCTTCCATCTGGTAGGACCGTTCTTCATATAACCCAAAAGACACTGCGGTTTATCGCCGTTCGCTTCTGCTGCTGTCTTGATATTTTTCTTCAATTCTTTTGCTCTTTTGAACACTTCGTAATATATTTCCCTGTAGCGATAGTCTCTTAATAGGTGGTGATCGATTATGTATTGTTCACACTTTGTCTTCTCCAATATCTTTATTGTGTTCTTCAAAACTTTTTTCAGATTTTCATAGGATGCAATAAAGCCGAGTAAATAGGTCGGAAAACCGTCCATCACTAAAACATCCGGCTTTTCTTTTATGATTGCGTTTGCATACTTCTCGATATAAGGCCCATCAAGATCAGATGTAAAAAGTAGCTTCTTATGTTTAATTGTGTCCTCAATACTGACCATCAGCACATAACCCACTTTTGATTTCTCTGGACCGTGCCACATTGGCTTGCTGAATTTAATTTTCGTACGACCGATCCGTAACTCCCTGCCGTCAATCGCACGTATCAACTTTGCCTTCCCTCTTCCCTTCTCAATGATTGACAGCAGTTCAGCCGCACGATTTCGCTGGCTTTGATTGATGTCTTTTTTCCAGTCCTTTAACAAAACAGTTTTTCCTTTGAATAAGGCAGGGTCCGGTTGGTAATGATCGTAGTGATAGTGCGTCACAATTATTATATCACTCTTCTTGCACGTATCAACAATCTTAGAATAATGCTTGCTCACCAACCATGTCCTCTGAACACCATCCAGAGGAAAGCTGTCCTCTTCAACCGCGATTCCAGGATCGATTGTTATAGAGGCATCCCTGGTCTTTACAAAGACACAGCTGCTCTTCACCCCCATACTGTCGAAAGCCACATATTCAATCTTCATGAGAATGAGGAGGCATAAATAATTTAAATACCCTTTGATAAAATCAGCCAGAATGGAGCTTGACAGGCTTAAAAAAGAGCAGATGCAGTTGGCTGAATCCATCGTGCTTAAGGACAAGGTCACAAAGCCTAAATTAATAGGGGGCGTTGACCAGAGCTATCTAGATAATTCTACTATAATTTCTGCGATTGTCGTGTGCAAGTTTCCAAGCATGGAGATTGTAGAGAAAAAATACACAATCAAGGAAAACGTCAAATTCCCATACATTGCAGGCTTCCTGGCATATAGGGAAGTTCCTATCATCGTAGAAGCTTTTGAAAAGCTGGAAAACAAGCCAGACATGATAATCTGTAATTTCAACGGCATACTGCATCCAAGAAAGTGCGGCGCAGCATCACATCTTGGAATCTCATTGAACATCCCGACAATCGGCGTGGCAAAAAACAAACTGTTGGGAAAAGAAAAAGAAGGCCAGGTATTCATAGACTCACAATTAAGGGCAGTAGCACTGAAGACAAAAGATCATGCAAACCCGATCTATGTCAGTCCAGGACATCTCATCTCGTTGACAACAAGCGCAAAGATAGTCACAAAATGCCTGAAAGAACACAAGCTTCCAGAGCCATTGTACTTAGCGCACAGATACGCTGTAAAACTGAAAAAGAAATTGAAGGAAAAAGACAGCAAGATCCAACAGCAGACAAATACTCCTGAAAAGATTTCTGCTTAACTTAATCTATCTTGAACAGTCTCATCAGAAGATCAGTGACAAGTCCTCGTCTCTTGACGACTTCCCTGCTCGATACATCTTTCTTCTCAATAAGCACTGTCTTATTCTTAGTTACATTCCTATAATCCACACCGCGCTCGTACTTAGTGATGTTTTCTGTATGAGTCACATTCACGACTTGTCTTTTTCCGACAACAACCTCGCGATAACGTTTCTCGCAAATCTCTTTAGTACTTACATCCACAGGTTTTACAACAAAGTACTTGTCAGGCGCGAATAGTGTTTCCCAGGTATGGTATGCTTTCCTGCAGTAATAGCCTGCAATATTCTCGATGTGATGGCCTGTACATTCTAACTCATCACTTGCCTGATACTTGCACATGTCATAAATAACAGTTATAGTCTCATTCTCTTCATTGCATATGATAATTTCCTGGCTGTAAACACCTTCCCAATAGCCAGTGTCATGCATCTTATCCATGTTGTTCTCCATCAGGCTTAAATTGCCGTACAGGCTGTAATTATACTTCATGTCAACATCATAGCAGTATTCATAACCTACTTGCGATGTCCCGTTCCGAACTATAGCAGTCTCTGTATGATTAATGGTCTCCACAACAGGAGTGATGGTTTCATAAGGCTGTTCTTCTGAATAGAACTCAATATCAACATCCTTCACCACCTCCTCGACAGGTTCATACACTACGTACGGAACCTTGATCGTGTTCAGTAAGAAGAGCGCGACAATAAACAGGATAAAAAAGAAAAGAATAACAGTCGCGGTCTTATTGTACAACAACCACACTTTAAACCGCCGCCTCAATACTTTAAGTTTGTCGACAGCCTTCTCTTCATATTCTGAGAACTTCACCATCTCATCTATCACAGAATCTTTTTTCCCCATGCAAATGCAAGAACTGGTCGAATATTTAAATTTTCTGCTTAACTTTTACCGATGATCAGTACGATCTCTCCCTTGATCTTCTTGTTCTTTATCTTTTCCAATATCTGTCCAGCAGTTCCACGAATCTGCTCTTCAAACTTTTTAGTTAATTCTCTGCAAAGAACCAGCTGTTTGTCAGGCATTGCGGTATTTATTGCGTTTAATGTTTTCACAATTCTATATTGTGATTCATAAATAACAGCTGTTTCATTCCGCTTTTTTATTTCCTCTAGTATTTTCATTTGCTTCCCGGATGTTTTCGGTAAAAACCCGTAAAAAGTAAAACGGTCAGTAGCCATCCCGCTGATTGACAGTGCTGCTATCATTGCATTCGGTCCTGGGACAGGTACGACTGCTATTCCATTAACAACTGCGTTTGAAACAAGATAGTAGCCAGGATCAGAGATGCACGGTGTCCCGCTGTCAGATACTAGCGCTACATCGCGGTTTTGATTCAGTTCTTCTATTATGTGTTTTGTTTTTATTTTCTTATTTGCATCATTGTAAGAAGTCATCTTATTATATTTCACATTATACTTATCTAATAACTTCTTAGTTCTTCTAGTATCTTCTGCACATATCAGATCTACTTTCTTAAGAGTTTCCAAAAGCCTGAAACTGACATCATCCAGATTCCCGATAGGTGTTGCGCAAACAAAGAGAGTCATTTTTTCATCCTTGGAATTACAAAGTAGGCAGTCACAGCAGCCACTATAATAATGATCCAGAACGGAATAGCTCCCACCCATCCTACTGCATAGAATATCATGTTCAATATTATGATTACAATCAATATAATCGAAAATACTTTCTTAAGGTTCATTTTCTTGATTGAGAATTAGATTGTATTTAAAGTTAATCAAAAGAAAAAGGTAAGGTGCAAGAGAATTGCACCTTTCACGTGATATGTAATTCCTTCCCTTTTCTACCTTTGTAATTACCGCAGTTTCTTGCCTTTTTCAAGTGAATTTTTGTGATGTTTTCTGTTTCGCGTCTTCTTTGTGGAGCAGTCCATCGCTGGACCAACCCGGTTTTTACTGAACTTTGTGTCCTTTTAGCATTTCTGTGTATTGGCAGTCAGGACGTTATTCCTTACCAGTCGGGCTTTTCTGCCTTGCTTGCCCATGTGTCTTGTCTGTTTTTGGAGGAGATCAACTTGCTTTGCAAGTTATCAAACTCATTCTTTGGGTCTTTGGCAAATCGTGAGTAACTACAATTCTAGTCTGTATGTCTTTCATCTCTTCGATGTGTATTAATGTGATCATTTTATGCCAGTCTGTTGAAAAACTTGTTTGCCTTTTCAATTACGTTTCTTAGTGATTTGTGTTCATCCCCGACTAAGGCTGAAGCTGAGACCAGCGCGCCTTTGATCAGTGAAATGGATGAATACGTGAATGACATGATTATGAAAAAAAGATGGCTCTTTCAAGGGTTGAGGAGGGGTTGTAGATAGAATATCTAGGGAAAGAGCCTCTTTTTGTATGAACAGGATGGCTCTCCAACAAACGTGGAGTTATTAGGGTGTGTGAGAGGGGTTGTATGATCAGAAGTCTTTGGAGAGCCAATAATTGTAAACCCCAGTAAGAACCAGGGCGCTTCACCTCTTTTTCCCGCAGTGCGAATATACAAATGTCTTAATTTGTATACGATAATTGTTATTTGGTAGTAAGGTATACATTTTTGTATACTGAAATATGATAAGTTATACTCATATATAAATATTACTATTTTGTATCTCAACATACAAATCTATTTTGCCTTTATATATGAAAATAAGCTCAAATCAAGGAAATACTGCCCAAATCAAACAAATTTTAGCGAAAATCAATAGAAAAAATCAAAATATGCCTATTTAAATCTCAGATTTAATCAGAATGCCCAAAAATTCCAAAGAAATTTCTTACAGATGTAAAATGCTCGTTTTCTTCACTAATCTCCCAGTCAGCAGGAAAGACCTTCTTATATATCGGCCAGGAAAATCTCTTGTCCAAGAACGCAATAAAGCCCCTGTCTGTCTCGCTTCTTATACACCTGCCAGCACCTTGCAGACACCTAGTCATGGCAGGCAATGTATAACCATACTCCCTTCCCTTGCCAAACTTCTGTTCATAATACTCTATCAATTTCCGAGTCTCAAGATCCGGGACAGACAATGGCACGCCAACAACTATTACACATTTCAGGAATTCGCCTGGCAAATCAATGCCTTCTGAGAAGCTTCCGCTTATAGCACCCAAAAGAACAGCGCCTGTCTTGCTGTAGCTCTTGAAAGTATCCAATAGCTCATATTTCTGGTCCTTTGACAATTCTTTTTCTTCGAGCAATGTAGTCTTTTTGCAAGAATACATAAAGTGATTATAGACATCATCCCGCAATCTATACGATGGAAAGAATATTGCACTGTTGCCAGGCACTTGGTTCACAATGTCTGAACATATTTCTGCGATCTTCCTGTACATCAAATCACTTCTTTCCTTATATTCTGTCGTAACAGAAGGAACAATTATGTTTTTTCTGTTCTTTTGGCTGAACGGACTCTTATAAGATCTAAGGACAGTGTCTTCTGGAAAACCCAACAGATCACGATACATCTCTAACGGACTTAAAGTTCCGCTCATTACAATCGTGGAATAACTGCCCTGTATCATCTCTGCTGTGACAAGTGCAGGATCCAAGCAACGATAACTTAATTCAAGCCTTACTTGTTTGTTGTCCTTTATGTCACTCAGACCAGAAAAGTTTGAAAAAATATTTCTATCCTTGACATTGACTTTCATCAATCGCACAAAACCAAAGTCATCACCTTTCCAATGGTCCAAGAAACGCGAAACAGAAGCGATGAAACTTTGTTTCCTGTCCTCGAGCACTTCTTCTGCAATGAAATCAAGATCCTTTATCAGTTGATCATAATCGCACTGTGTCTTTAACTCGACTAATTCGATGAAACGGTCTCTTTCAATCAGATCCTCGAGTGTCACAGACAAAAATCTATTGCCAGACTCTAGATTGTTCTTCACAGCCCTTGTCCCCAACAATTCAATTATGTCCTTAATCGCTTCAAGATAAGCTTTTGTCTCATTATAGCCGTATTGCTGTGCTTCTTTTATCGCAGCGCCAAGAACAAAAGAATTCAAACTGATGCTCATCAGGTCACGCACACGGTCAGGAACATTATGCCCTTCATCTATTATTACAATAGTGTTTCCCAATTCTTTATCCAGCCGTCTGAAAAAGTGCTGTTTTATTGCAGGATTCATCACGTGAAAATAATCCGCGATTATGACTGCAGGCTTGTTCTGCCTTCCGAGAAATCCGGCAAGCTCGTAGCTGCACATCTCATTTTCCTTTCCGAACTCTATCAATTCTTCTGAATGATGCGGTCCTGTCCTTCTTAATTCTGCAAGTGCATCTTCAGCCTCGACAGTAGGAACCCCTTCGCTCTTTTTCGTGTTTGAATAAAAAGCACACTTTCTTTCTTCGACCTGTTTCCTGCAGAAGTCTGCAAAAATACCACTGTGCATTGTCTCAACACCAGGAACACCGCACATGTGTTTCTTTCCAAGAAAATCAATCGCATTAAAGTCAGCACCAAACTTTTTCTTGATCTCGCGTAAAGTGTCGATCGCAATTCGATGCTGGGTATGGCGCGGAGTGACGAACATCACATTCAAATTATTTTCAATCGCATACTTCACAGCAGGACCTAATGTGGAAATAGTTTTTCCCAGACCAGTAGGCGCATGGATCAGGATGTTCTTTTTCTCCTGCAAACTAGCAGTGACATCTGCGAGCATCTTGTCCTGCTCTTCCCTTATTGTCTCAAACGGAAAAAAATAGTTTTCATCCATACCCCATCGAACAGCAAGAAAGCCAATCATTATTAAAATGTTTCTCAAGAACCCATAAACAAGCACAGAACATATATTCACTCCACAGTTGCAATTAATATTTATATAAGATTAAAATTTACAGATATAACGGGTAGTAGGGGCAAAATTTAGGTGCTATTTTATTAGTAGATTTTTTGTCTACTGCCCATTTATTGTCTTCTAGAATTTCTGCGATGGTTCCTGTCTATTTCTGCTTTATGAAGTCCTATGCCGAATTCCAAGCTTCCTCGCGCTCTTCCGTCTTCAAAAAAATAATCAACATATGCCACACAGGCTGTTCCATATCTTCCCAATACTTTTGTAAGTTTTAAATCACATACAATAGGCCTGTCATTTCTTCTTTCTATTTCATCCAAAAATTCTCCTTCCCTGATACGCATGATTTGCACAAGGCCAAGATTCATCACCTTAACAAAATCAAGAAAAGGAATGTCAAAATTTTTAATTTTGCTTCCTTCCAGCCAATGGCTGAAAGCTGCATATGTCAACTGTTCTATACAATGACTAAGCTCTGAAAAAGTTGCATACTGCATTGCTTGTTTTACATGGTAGGGTTTTGCCGGGAGTCTAAAATAACCTCTCGCAGACTCATCTCCGATCTCGAGCTTTTCCATGAACCTGCAACCCGGTTCAAAATGATCCAGGATCTTCTCAAGCTTTTGCGTAGGAAACTCCTCTAACTTATTGTCTTCTGCCATGAATAATCCAGTTGTGAGTTATTTAAAAAATCTACGGAGAAAACCTATACTTCTATCTCAACAGCATCGACCAGGCCTTTGCAGTCTTCAGACCATACAGTGCCTGCTTTATAATGGAAAGCCTCGATGTAATGTTCAGGCCTGATTCCATGCTCGCGCAGAATATCAGCCCCTCCTACTTTTTCAAGAAGAACTTCTTTTCTCGGACCTTTTCTTCGGATAAACTCGTTGAATTTTTCATTATATCTGTTCTTCACATGCTGGTTGAAATAAATCTTGCTGGGTTTCTTGTTCAGGTCAAGAGTCCCGGAATTTATCGCAGAAAGAACAATGCCGACATAGAATATGCTTCTCCAGTCATAACCTTTGATAGCTTCAACGAGAACCCCAACATCGACTCCGTCCACCAGCCAGACTAGCTCGTCATCTTTCCTGCATTGAATAATATACGATATACCTGATTGGCCTATATCCTGAAGTGTAGGATCTGCTACTGGAACTCTTTGTGTGGCTTCTGTATCCTCTGCAGGTATCAATCGCAATATGCCTATGTGCGGATCCAACTCGTTCAAGATGGCGACCTTTTCGTTCGATCCGTGCGGACCGAGTGTGCATGATATGTCACTGTCCGCCACCATATTAACTGGAAAATTATAGCTTTCAGTTGCGATGATAAGACTGCCCAAGCGAGGCATGACATCTGCATTTGTCGAGCTGATAGTGTCTGATCTAAGCCTGCTCTTCCAATCAGAAAATTCTTTCTGATGATGGTTCAATTTTTTATTGTAGATGAACCCGGTTATCTTGGAATAGAGGACAGGATCGGCAAGGATGCATTTTGTATAGAATGGCAAAAGGGACCAATAATTCTTGAAATGAAAATCCCTGTCAGCTCTTGCTTTATCTAATAACAGTTCTTTTTCACTGCCTATACTCTCGATGCCTGTCAATTTAAAAAGATCCTTTTTTTCTTTCTGCCTGATATAGGTTCTGATCAGATGATTAAGACTGCTGTCCATTGATTCCATAAAAGACTCATCCCCTCTCAATATACGAAGCACAAAATCACTTTCATTGTAATCCTGTTTGGCGCGAGCAAATCCGTCTGACTTTCTTTTCCAGTAAAGCAAGTGCAGAAGCATCTCCAAATCTGTTCTCTTGACTTCATTACGGGCGCGGACATTTCCACAATGCTCTATCCTGTCTCTTGCGCAAAAGATAGTCTCTTGCTGATTCCTTCGCTTCTCTTTGAACAACGCAGATAGTAATTTCAACCTCTCCCTGACTTCCCAAGCCTTGTACATGATATAGCAATTAGGCCTTGGAGAAGATCTCCAGAATTTTTCAAGCCCGTCATACAACAGGCGCTGTCTGGAAGTTAATTTTTTCTCACTGCCGGTTTCAGATTTAAATCCAAACTCGTTCTCATCATCAACATGCCATGCATCATGCAATACCTGCTCTACTGCTGTGAAATCCTCCCTGTCAAACATCATGCCGGGCCGGCAAATCTGCTCTTCCCATTCTTCAGGATCAAACAACAACATCTAAAACACCTCTGTCGCAACGAACTTGTGCTGGTTGAATACTCTTACAGATTCATACTCCTGCAGGATGTCCTTAAAGATCTCCCGAATCTCCATCAGGATCTTTCGCAGATGCAACGGATCTTTTGCTAAGATAGACATCTGATAGTTCCAGTTGCCGACACCTTTCGCATAATAGTCAATGTATGGATGCTCATTGATGTAATAGAGAAACTTCTTTTCGTTTTCTGGTGAAAAATTCTTGAACTTCAACAATACGATGTTCCATTCAAGACCTATCAGAGGATAAGAAGGTATCGCGATAAAATCAGTTATCACTCCCTGCTCAATCAGCTTTTTGATCCTGTAATTGACTGCATTAGGCGATAAATCAACTTTCTTTGAAATATCAATCATGCTTGCCCGCGCATCAGACGCAAGCAAATTTAGTATCTTCTTGTCTCTTTCATCAATTTTTGCAGTGTTTTCAACTGTTTTATTTTTGATAGAATCTATCTCTTTTTTGAAAGAACCATCAGGCTTTCCTTTATGCGCATTTATTTCAGCTTTCTCTCCGGACAGATTCCACGGAGTGGTGAATTCAGATATCACATTCAGTATTGTATGATTGCTTAGATGATCTCCGCAGATGCCAAGGATCTCTGAAAGCTTCTTGTCGAATTGCTCAACAGATTTCACAGATATCTGAAGGCCAAGATCATAATTGCCTCCGACAGTTGCAATCCATATTATTCCAGGATCCTGTTTCAGCTTCTGGACAATCTCTTTTTCTTTTTCATCATTCATCTGTTTCAAACGCAGAAATACATCATACTTCAGATAGCCCCAAGCTCTTGCATTAAATAAAGTGACAAAACCATTTATCACTTTCCTGCTTAATAGCCTCTTGATCCTGTAGGTCGCAAGTTCCCGCGAAATGTTTACCTTTTTCGCAATTGTCGTGACTGGATATCTTCCATTCTCAGAAAGCGTGTTCAGTATCTTGATGTCCTTGATATCAAGATTTGCCCTTTGTCCTGGCAGAAGCTCTGCCATCTCTCCTAAGTATACCCCCTCGTCCATATTACCACATACGCAAAGGAAGTATATAAAATTTGCGGATATGTAAAAATTTCAAGCAGTTGTTTTATTTATTTCCTAAAACACATAGATAATATCCGAAAGGAACAATCATAATCCAGATGGACTGAACAAGATGATCACTAGAAAAGAGATGCAAATGTTAGCCGCCTTGCGGAGGAATTCAAGGA
>JAHWIA010000125.1 GCA_019322855.1 Candidatus Woesearchaeota archaeon
AAAGATAATTGCTGAGATTCCTTATAGGAAACAGATAATTGAACAGTATTCAAAAGGCAAGCCTATCAAGGATGAAAACATAACCAAGGTAATAAGAGAGATAGAATGAAAACAATAACAATCTTGTCAGGCAAAGGCGGAGTGGGAAAAAGCAGCATTAGCGCTTCGCTTGCAGTGCTTCTTGCAAAGAAGAACAAGATAATCGCAGTAGACTGCGATGTTGACGCTCCTAATCTTGCTTTGGTCCTGGGGTTGAAAAAGTACGAAAAGAAAGAGACAATACAGACCAGTGAAAAAGCCAAATTGATTCCTTCGAAATGCATCGGTTGCAAGAAATGCATGGACACGTGCATCTTTGGCGCAATAACCTGGGACAAGAAAAAGAACAAGCCTATTTTTGATAAATACTTATGCGAGGGTTGTGGTGCGTGCGAACTCGTCTGTCCTGCGAATGCAATAAAACTTGACAAGGTAAAGAATGCAGTCATCGGTTTCGGAAAGACAAAGTATAAATTCCCTATATTTTCTGGCCAGTTGAAGATGGGAGAGTCAGGAAGCGGGAAAGTAGTGACTGCTGTCAAGGCCAAAGCTGAAAATCTCGCAAAGACAAAGAAGTTTGATTACATTCTTTCAGATTCTTCGCCAGGAATAGGATGTCCGGTTATAGCTTCTATCCAAGGAAGCGACTTTATCGTTGCAATTACAGAGCCAAATCCTGCGACATTGAATGACCTGAAGAGGGTCCTTCAGGTAGTAGAGCATTTCAGAGTGCCTTATGGAATAATAATAAACAGATGGGACATAAACAAGGAGTTCAGTGAAAAGATAGTGCAGTTCGCCAGGAAAAACAACATGCCTTTGCTAGGCAAGATACCTTACGATAAGGCTTTTGTAGATGCCTTGGTCAATCTGACACCTATTGTGACTGTAAACAAGAAATACGAACAATTGTTCTCTAAGATTCTGGACAATATCCTGAAATATTTATAAAAACATTTATTAACCCATAGCATCTATCCTTTCTATTATGAAAAAAGTGGTGATCAGTCTTGGCGGTTCTATAATTGTTCCAGATAAGGTTCGCTATGATTTTCTGAAAAAATTCTGCAGGATAATTAAAAAGCAGAAGAATACTAAGTTTGTGATAGTGACCGGAGGCGGGCAGATTGCACGAGATTACATTAGTGCTGTCAAGAAAGCAAATCTTGACGTGCGTTCCCAGAATCTTGTAGGGATCATGGCAACGAGATTGAACGCAATGCTTGTCGCAACATTCTTAGGGATGAAGAACTGGTACATCTTGCATACTGTAAAAAGCATAATGCAGAGATTGAAGAAGCAAAGGATTGTTGTCTGTGGCGGGATATTGCCAGGCACCACGAGCGATGGAACAGCAGTGCAGATCGCAGTCGACATAAAAGCTGATGTGTTCATAAACATCACTAATGTAAAAGGCCTTTTCACAAAGCATCCTAAGCTGAAAGGTGCAAAGTTCATCCCAGAGACAGACCACAAGTATCTGTATGATAGGGCAATGGAATTAAAGTATAAGCCAGGCCAGCACTTTGTAGTAGATCAGAAGGCAGCCAAGATCGCGTACGAACACAAAGTGCCTATTGCCATACTGAAAGGCCTTGACAATTTAGAGAAATGTTTAAATAATAAGAAGTTTACAGGTACGATTGTAACGAGCAAAGAAAAAGGTAAATAATGAGGTGAAGACTTTTTGAAGATTGAGATTGATACGAACCGGGATTCTAAAGAAGACATCAAGAAAATCATCAGGATGCTGACTCATCTTGTAGGCGAACATATAATGTTCGACAAGGCAATCCACAGCTATCAGGAAGAGTGTAAGCGTGATGATGACAAAGGTCCGAAAGAAATGGTCAATCTCAACTTCCTGGACAACGCGCCTTCTAGCAGCGAGAAAAAGGATGAGAAAAAACCAAAGATAGAATTCTTTTAGATTTTAAAGAAAAGTATATAAAGCACAATCCGATTCATGATAGTATGAAATACAAATACATCGAGCATGTTGCAGATCTGAAATTCCAGGCTTTCGGCAAGTCATTGGAAGAGGCTTTTGCAAACGCAGCTATTGCTCTTTATGATTTCGTGACAAAGACAGAACAGATAGAACCGAAGATCGAGGAAAAGATTGAGGTAGAAAGCGAAGACAACAAATCTCTATTGTACGACTTTTTGGAACAATTTTTGTTTCTGATAGACACAAAACAGTTTTTATTGCACGAGATCAAGGAAATAAAGATTACAAGAAAGAATCATGATAAACTGAAACTGACTGCTATTGCAGTTGGAGACACTGCAGATGGCAAGTACGAAATAGGTGGAGATGTAAAAGCAGTCACATACAACGACATGTTTATTAAGAAAGAAAAGGATCAATACATTATTCAGGTTTTAATGGATATATGAGATTGATCGAGGTTAAAATGAGCGAACTTGTTACAAAATACAACATAACAAAAGTGGACAAATGTATTTATGAGATTCCAAAGACAGGAGGTATGAGAGTCCCTACTCTTTTACATCCTGTCTCTAAATCCATGGCTGCGACTCCGCCGATGGGAAAACCATAGCCTTCGTGCATGTCAGGCATTGCAATCGCGGCTTTCTGGATGCCAGGCATTGTCGCGACATTCTTTGCCTGTAGCATTGCGCC
>JAHWIA010000126.1 GCA_019322855.1 Candidatus Woesearchaeota archaeon
CATATAAAAAGAAAGTAAAAAAGAATGGGCTCGCTGTTGATCTGAACCTAACTTTTACAAAAAGTTAGGATCAAAAGAGAGCGGATTCAGCCTAAAGGCAGAATCCACTTAGAATGGGCCCGCGGGGATTTGAACCCCGGACCGCACGATTATCAGTCGTGTGCACCAACCAGACTATGCTACGGGCCCGTACGCCTCCGGCCAGACTCGAACTGGCGACCTTGCGGTTTCTCCTACAGCTGAACTGTCGTAGACCTTCAGCACAGCTGAAGTAACAGCCGCACGCTCCACCTACTAAGCTACGGAGGCATCTATCAATACCCTTGAATTTGAGGTTTATTTAAATATCTTTCTCAAATATATACCGAAACCCTTTTATAATGGATGAGCCTTGTTTTTATAGGTGATTCAAGATGCCGCAAGGAAGAATTAGCCACATTGTGCGCGACAGAAAGACAGGTAAAAAACTGAGGGGCAGCGTTGAAACAGTCTCAACAGGCACTACATACCAAATCCTGGACCTGCCTCAAAAATATGGGATGAATGACATTGTCGAATTCAAGATTACTGACAAAAATAATAAGATCGCGAAAGTAACGCGCATGGTAAAGAAAGAATATCTGCTCTGATTTTGTTCATGCTATTCACAATACTTGATTGCTACACTGATGAACCTTCTGGTTTAGGGGTTCCGCCTTATATCGGAACTTATCCTAGATACATTGCCGGCGCAATTCTAAACAAGAAACAGCAGTATGAATATCTGACAATCGATGACATAAGATACTATGTTCTTTCGCAGACAGAAAAACAAGGACTGAAGAAACTAGAAAAAGCAAAAAAGACAAACATCCTTGTCAAGAATCGGACAAAGACAATAGCAGAAATAGAAAAGATATTGACAAAAACAAAAGTCTTGGTTGTCATAGCAGGCATACACACGCCTGGCAAATATCTGAGCGCGCAGCCAGGCACTGTTGCAGAAGTCAGCAAACTATTGCCCATAATAAAAAAGAAATTAAAGAAGTTCAGGGCGACAAAGATACTTACAGGTCCGGCAACAATGGCTTCTGGATTGTACGGCGGGAGAAAGGCAGCAGTAAAAAAGGGATTGTTTGAATTAATCATACCTAACTTTGAGTTCAAGCTGGATGAATTGATGGAAAATAATTTCCAGGAAAATATAAAAGTTGATTTTGATTATAGTGATTTGAAAAAGATCGCAATCCTTGGAGCAGATGTGATTAAAAAGCTGAAACATCACGAATTTGCGATTGCAGAGATAGAAACCAGCAGGGGCTGTTTCAGGGATGCTGCGTGCAGTTTCTGTGTAGAGCCGAGGAAAGGAGACGCAGAGTTCAGGAACCAGAAGGACATAATAGATGAGATGAAGGCATTAAGCAAAAATAAGATAGTGAATTTCAGGCTCGGGAAACAGACTTGTATCTATAGCTATAAAGATAAAGTGAATGAATTGAAGAAATTATTGAAAGGTATAAGGGATAATGTGAAATTGAAAGTTCTTCATGTGGACAATGCGAACCCTGCAAAAGTCACGCCAGAAAAAACAAAAGCTATTGTGGAATATTGCACACCAGGTAATGTGGCTGCGTTTGGTGTTGAAAGTTTTGATCCTGTTGTTGTGAAGAAGAATAATCTGAACAGCACTCCAGAACAAGCATTTGATGCGATAAAGATTCTGAATAAGTACGGAAGACAGGCAGGAGAGAATGGCTTGCCTAAATTCCTCCCAGGAATCAACATCCTGTTTGGTTTGATAGGAGAAAGCAAGAAGACTAATGAAGAAAACATGCACTGGCTGAAAAGGATTGTTGACGAGAATCTTTTGCTTAGAAGAATTAATATCAGGGAAGTAGTCATCTTTCCAGGAACTTTGATGGCAAAAGCAGGAGATGAGATATTGAAGAAGAATCACAAGTATTATTGGAAATGGAGGAACCAGATAAGACAGGAGATTGACAATCCAATGCTGAAGAAATTAACACCAGTAGGAACTGTGATGAAGAATGTCAGGCTGGAAGTGCATGACGGAAATTATACTTTTGGCAGACAGATCGGAACATATCCTCTTGTTATTGGAATAAAACAAAAATTGCCATTGGATAAGTTTGTTGACATAGAAGTTACTGGCCATATGTTGAGAAGCGTGATAGGTTCTGTTATTTAGTCTTGAATGTTTCCATAAGGAAAGGTTTGGACTTAAGGATGATGAATGCGAGTATTAGTATTACAATCGCCATTATCCATAATCCCAGGCCTATAGCTGCGCCCATGGCAGCAGTGACCCACATGCAGGCTGCAGTTGTAAGTCCATGAAGCATGTTCTTTTCTTTCCAAATAACGCCTGCTCCTATGAAACCTATGCCTAAAACTAACTGGCCCACGATCCTGCCCACATCATAAGAAAGAGGCGCGCCAGCCTTGAAACCGAACATGCCCTCGAGTGCAATGATTGTAAAAGCTGCACTGCCCATACAGACGAGACCGAATGTTCTTATTCCCACATGACGTTCGTGGCTTTCCCTGTCCCAGCCTATTGTTATGCCGAATGCAGCTGCCACTATTAATTTTATAATTATCAGGAACTGACCAGAATGAATCAATGTGTTGAAATCGATTTGTAAACCTCTTTTTTCAATATACAAATAACA
>JAHWIA010000010.1 GCA_019322855.1 Candidatus Woesearchaeota archaeon
TGACTGCAGCAAATCCATACAGTCCGCATAACTTCTGGCACCATATGATCTGTATTGAGAAATAAATTTTTATTATTTTTATTCTATTTCTTCTTCTTCAATAGCAAGCTCTTCTAATTCTGCCACTTGTTTCTCTAACTTCTCTATCTCTTCTTCTGGCTTTGGCTTGGAATCGATGCTTATTGCATTCAATTCTATTGCATTAGAAACAAGATTCTTCTTCACTCTACCAACAACTTTCAGCATCTCGCCCAAGAGATTTGCTTTTGCAGGTTCAAAAAGGCTTTCGTCACCCTTCATTTCCCTTATATTGGATAATAATTTTTCAGCCTGATCCCTCCAGCACGTAATCCTCATCGTACCAGTGCCATCGTCAAGCAACACATTCAATACATGAGCATAGACAGGTTCCACTTGCTGATGCTCAGGACAATTATAATTTCCAGTGATGTCGTCCTGTTTTACTCTCTTGTTGCATTTAGGACAAATCTCAAAGAAAGCAGGTCTGTACATGTCAACAATATGGCCCATCAACTCTACAACCTGGCCCTCTTCATTTATATCTATTATCTGTTTTCTTTCTGTGATCCTGTCAGGTATCTCGATCCCTGGCGGATTTTGTATTAATGCGCTCTTATCATTCAAATGAAGCTCTTTAAATCCTACATTGTTCTGCCTGACATACGCGCTTTTTATCCTCACGACCTGTCCTTTCTCCAGCTGGAGCATCTTGTCAGCCATTTCGTTCCATAAAGTGATCCTGATGCTTCCTGTATCGTCAGCTATTATGAAATTTCCTACTTTTCCCTGCCTGTTTCCCGTATCAAATTCACGAACATCAAAAATATTCGTCACTTTACCTGCAGTCTCCACATTCCTCATCCCAGGCACAATGTCTTTTATCTTCAGCATGCCTGTGCCTAATTGGAATAGCTTGACACCTAGCTCATTGGCTATGATGTGCGCTGCACCTTCAGAAGAAATCAGGCCGCTGAGCTCATCCATCTTAGCCTTTATCTTTGCTTTTATCTCTTCTTCGTTAAAATCAGTGTTTGAGACCAGTCTTTTTATAATCTCATCCACAGGCATCTTATACATAATTATTACCCCCTTAGAATAGCTACTAATATATTCCTAATATAAATATTTATCTGTCCTTATTTAAACTGGTTGAACAGAATCAGCATGTAGAAGCCCCTAATTTATACCTGCAGTTGCCATCGAAGTCAGCAGGAACAACCTCAATATTGTATTGGGAAGGATCCCGATCAAAGTATATAGAATCCTTGATATTCTTTCTTCTCGGTATTGTGACATAATGGCTTCTGTCAATCGGCAGTTTGGTCTTTCCTATATAAACCCTGTATTCTTTCACATCTGGAGATACAGAAGCTTCTATCTTGTACTTCTTGACCTTGCTGTCTATCAAAACATTAGGCATTGCAGGCGCAGATTCATCATCAATGTATACTGCAAACTTGGTTTTTATCTTCTCTGTTCTGCCATCTATAATAACTGTCTTGTTCCAGTCTGCGCAGAACTTGAATGTCCTGTCGTTCAACCTGCATTCTTGAAGCTGGGAAGTCATTCCAGGCTTTACTAAATACTTGTTGCCTGCCTGCAGCTCATTATCCCAATTTATTATTTTAGAATTCTGTTCAGAAGTCAGTTTGCTCTTATTTATCGCATTAATAGAACAATAACAATCTTTATCAAGGCTTTCTGCACACAATCGGTATGTTTCCAAGTAAGAATCAATAGGTGTTGCATTTTCGCACATCAATATTTCAGGTTGATTTGCTTGCCTTTGTTGATTGTATTTATTGACAAAACTCGAGACGTAATCTGTTAATTGAGTTCCATCTATCACGTTCATGTCTTCTTTTTCCTTGCACTCACTGCTCAAATTAGCAATGAATCGTTCAATGACATCATAATCAAAGTCATAATCATAAACAATACTGGAGCCAAGACTTATCTCATATCGGGGTTTTTCACTTATCTTTAAGGTCTTAAAAGGAAACGTGATAAGTTTCTTGCTTCCAAGATCAAACTCTACATCCGCGATCGTAATATTTTTTATCTCAAATTCTTTATAATTGCTCAAGAAAGGATTCATCTGTCTGACAAAGATATTGCTCAAGCCTTTAGATATAGAATTACTGTCAGGATAACAGGTTGAATTCCTATTCTTCCAATAATAAAATTCTCCATTCTGCCCGCAGTCTGCAAAATGTCCGTTCTCCTCGAACAAAAACAATGCATTCCATTTATTATTCTGCAATGCCAGATCAATGTACATGCGCACAGCCTCTCCTTTTTCATACTGCTGGACAAGATCGAACTCATTGCTTCCTACTAATTTTGTTACAGGACCTATTGCCCCTCCCAATTTGAAATATGCATAGGCAAAAAGGAATGTAGCCATGACTACTAAAAAGAAACTCAAAACTCCTTTCCTGTTCTTTATCAGCCTCATTATTCTTCACCCATTGCAAAAACCAGCAAAGCTTCCTTCTGCTTTCCTTTGATCTCCAGCGGAATCTGTCTGAAGACGAACATCTTGTCAAAATCAACCCATAATGGCGAACTGTCCTTCTTTGCGATATTCAACAATTGCCTGCTGTTAAGATCTGTTATTTCCTGAGGTTTATTATCTTCTGCGATCAGCATTCCATAAGCTCCTTGATTATCATAATAACCCATTATCTTTTGTTTCTCGCTCTTGCCAAAAGAATCATTCTTGAGCCCCCATACTGTTATGTGCCAGAACTTCCCTATGAATGGTTGGAATATCTTTTCTGTCTCGTCTGTGATAGCAGTATAATTTTGCGAAACTATTGCCTGCTGCATCAGATCATAGATCAACACATTCCCGTCAGGAGAAACTGGTGTTTTCAGATATGCAGATGCAGAAATGTCATTTGTGAAATATAGATAATTGCTGTCAAGCTCCTGCTCAAGCACAGATGTCATGAAAGTAAAAAGTATGAAAAATACAGTGAACAAGATTACATAATAGATTACAGAAGCGATTAGTTCAAACACATTAGATATTGCTCCTTTCCTGTTCTTGATTAATTTCTTCATCTTTTAATTCATCTTTTTGGTACAATCATCTCGATAGTTAAATAAGAAGGCAATCTTTTTCCGTCAGGCATCTGTTTTAAAACGTACAGATCTTCGTACAGTTTGTAAGGACTGCCCCTTCCCTTGCCTCCTGCTTTTGGATATAATCTGTCGAACCACAACTTGTTCCAGTATACTTCTTTAACTTGTCCAGTATTATCCATCAATGTGAGTTTTGCAGCCGGCTTCTCTACTTTCTCTGGAAGCTCTATCTGTATGCTGTTATCAAGATAAAAATCATTAAACCTATCATATAATATGATCTCAGGATACTGCCTGTCAATGTCAGGATCAAAATATAAGATGCCGCTCTTCCCGTACAGTATGTTCTGCAGGTAAGAATAAGCTTCTGCACTGCTTGTATCACTGCTCTTCTGTACAGTCTGCCTCGTAAGGAAGACAAAGGACAAGATGATTATTATCAAGAAAGCCAATTCTATTAACTTGAATAATTGGTTGAAGCTAAAACCTTTCTTTCCCATCTTGATAATTTTCTTCCTAACCATAGTATTCCCTCGCTGCGCTTGAAATGGAATTCGCATACTTTCCTTGTCTCAAATATAATACAACAGCAATAGATGATGGATTATTTGATATGTAATCGTCAGGTTCCTGCTTGATCTGTTTAATCTTCAATTCTTTTGACAAGAGACAAGCCATCTTCTTATTCTCTAAAGATGGTTTTGCAATGACAATTGTCTCATTCTGTCTTCCATCCAGACCGTGCAGACTGATGAAGACGTCGCCGACAACAGCATCCCTGTCTTCCTGCGAAACCATGATGTCTTTATCCCTAGTAAATTTTATGTCAGGCCCTGCAGCCAACTGCCCTCCTAAAAGCACATACAATTGCTGTGCCTGCAAAAGATTCTGCTGTTTGTCATCGTCAGGAGCAGTATCATTGCCTCCTCTTCCTGCATCAAGGACGAATTTCTGTGCATTGATGTCAGCTTTTGTCTGGAAATTCTTATAAAGCATGCAATTATACTCTTCTTCTGCATAGTATCTGGGCTTCTGCGCAATAAATTCATTATCATAGTTCAATAATTGTACCTGGCTTACGTTCTCTGCTGTCCTGAACTTAAAGTCTGCTTTTTTCATGTGATAGAATTCAGAAGGTTTCAGGAATTTTATCAAGTCTGCCTTCTCTTCCCTGAAAGATACAGTAAAGAAATCTTCTCCGATATTGATTGCTGCTGTTTCTGTCAAGAAATAATCAACAACTACCAGGCCCGGCGCGCCCATGCTGGCCGCAGTCAGGAAACTGAGATCCCTGACAACATATTCCTGTTTCAAGCTCAAATCTGACGCAAGACCGTTTGTATACCTGACAGCCACAATAATAAATGCCACTACTACTACTAGACTGAATATCATGAACATTTGTTCTCCGATAATACCTCTTTTTTGAGAACTTATTTTCATTGTAAACCACTAATCTTTAAGGATTTTTCACAGTCACTGAAGGTTTTGCAATCTTTACCATAGGCAATACTTTCAGGTTCTCGCACGCCTTAATGCCTGCAATATTCTCTTGCTTGCCTACTCTTATATTCCAATTGCCAGGGCTTCCTGTCCTTTCCAATACCCAAGTCTCTACTCTTCCTTCATTTCCATAATAAACCATGTCCTGCCAGGTTCCGTCCCTGAGATAAAAGAAGCCTTTGACTTTTTCCACTACCTTGTGCTCCAGTCTTTTGCTTCCTCTGCACATGTCACTGCTCGTCCACAGATTTCTTTTTATCCACCCTCCTTGATCGCAGATTGCTAGACAACTGGACGGCATAGGGCAGATTTTAGGCTCTGGCCTGTTCATTGTCTCGTCAAAACCAAAAGGATCTACTCTTGTGCTTGTATCCCTTCCTGCATTAAAGCCGACCAAGGCTTCGTTGTCTGCCAGTGCAAAATTGACAAAACACTTGGTGATATTGTATCCTTTGGTATATGTGCCGTTAGTAAGAACTTCGCCGCCGTCAGCAAGGAGATTAAGACTGACTGATGCTCCTTGGGTAGGATTAAAAGAATGATATATCTTTGTGCCGAGAACAAATATTGCAAGCGCAATGATGATTACAAGAATCAATAATCCTAATTCTTTTATGAACCAGGCAGTTTGGGCTTTCTTGTTTCTTCTCATAGTTCATGTTATTTTGTTTTTTCCTTTTCCTGGACCAAAATGCACAATTCTTCTCTCTTATTATTTTCTGCAGCTTTCTTGCAGAAATCCACACATGCATCATATTCCATCTGGTTCTGGTTCAGGCACGCAGCCTTGTACTCGATCGGATTTGTGATGGCATCCAATCTCTGCTCGCCTTTCGCAGCCTGTCTGGTGAATATGGCCACTATCACGACTAAAGTGATGAGTGCTATTATAAGAAGTATCACAACGCTAAGGGACATGCCCTGGCCTGCTCTATCCATGTTTTTTCGCCTCATTTTTTAAAAATTAACACATCTGGATATATAAATGTTATGATAAGAAAAAGAAGGATAAGTAAAGAAAACAAGAAAAAGGAATAATAAAAAGCAATTATCTTTCTCTTAAAGAAGATACTATTGCGTCTGATGCACAGCATGTATATTCAACATTAGTGCACTTATATCCCATTCCTTCTATGTTTACTAAGTTCAAACCAGGATCGTCGCAACCTGCATAACCTCCTTCTTCAAGGTTGATGCATTGTCCGCCGTTTTCCACACAACCCTTCTCGATCTTGGTCGTGATCTGTCCTGTCTTTCCTGTGAAAACTACAGCCAGGACTACAAGAACTAGGATTGCAAGGATCGCGATAATGATAACGCTTAGAGATAAACCTTGGCCTCTTTTATTCATCATAGTAACACCTCGTTATTCTCGATTAATATAGGTATTTTGGCATTCCTACTATTTAAATCTTTTGGAAGCTCAAAAACCGGAATATCATAATTATTTACGCCCATTGTTTGTTTTTCCAGTGTTTTCTTGAACAATTCTTCACTGCTCTGGTCTGCCTCGAGCAATTTCGGCAGGAAAATATACAAAACAATAGCAAGTATAATCAATCCGATGATTATTGAGATGAGTATGCTTATTGTTTTCATTTTATCATTAATTTATCATTAATTATTTACCAAAAGGACTCTGGCCCCATATCTCGTGCATTAATTTTCCTTTTGATGCAAGTATGGCAAGCAACACAATCAATGTCGCTATTACAATGATGATTATGATGATCGTCTTTATGCTCAGACTTCCTTTTTTCTTGAAATTCATGATAGTCATTGTATGAAATGAATGAAATTTCTTATTTAAATATATCTATAATTTCTAAATTATTCTTCATTCCTCTAGTATCTCGCACAAATTCTTTAGATCGCCTTTCTGGTAAGGTATCAAAGTAACATGGCTCCACCATTCAGCTCCGATGTCTTTGCCGAACATCAACCCTAAAGCGCCGTACCAGACTTTGCCTATGATGGTCTCTGCCCTCTGTGCTTTCTGCAGAAGATGGCTTTTTGCAAAGAATGATGGATCCTTTGTATAGACAAAGACTGCTGCATAAGGTTTTGAAGTGTCAATAGTAGTGCCTGCCAGGATATTGTTAGCATAAACAGATTTCACATCTTCATCAATGTGTGCCCCTTGCAGAAATTCAAAATACGTCACATCTGCTGCCTGAATAAACTTCTTTGAAACCTTTTCCTTTGCAAGATATGTTCCAAGACCTGTCAATGAAGGTACATCTTTCTTGAACTCAAACACATAGCATACATTGCAGTAAGCAGCCTTATCCTGGGAACCGAACGTGTCAGGATGATGCTCGAATAATTTCTTCTTCCCCTGACCGAAACGGTGCCAGCAGCTCGCCAGTGCTTCGCTTATTATATAATTCGCATCCTCTTCTTTTCCTATAGATAAATAAGTAGTAGGACAGTCTATCAAATCTCCCAGCCATACTTTTTCACTGCGCGATGCAAGCTCGACACTTGCGAGGCATTTCGTATCTGCGATAATTTTCTCTCCTGCTTCTGCACTCTTCTCTCCAAGAGTGAAAAATATAAGCAAGGCAAAAACTACAAGGATCAAGACCACTATTATGGAAAGCGACATTCCGACAACTGCCCTTTTTTTTATTTTATTCATTTTTTAATTTTATTCATCATTTTTAATTTAATTTTTTATTTTCCATCTCTATTCTTGTCAATACAATTGCGCGCAATTCTTCTCTGCTTCGTTTGCTGGGATTATCGCGACATTCACGCTGTAATCCTGGTCCTCTGCCAAAGTGTGTATCACGCCTGCACCATAACCTGCAGTCCCACCCACACTGGCGCCGGCCACACAGCCTATCAGATTGAACGGAGGTATGGGGATGACAATTGAACCCACCAAACAGCCTCCTACATGACCTGCAATCCCGCCCCCTACTGACCACACAGTAGTTTTTGCTGGTGTCGAGCTTATGGCCCAGATCGCGCTGTACGACATAGGCTTTCCTCCAAGCTCAAGCTTGATGTCAGGGAACTGCTTGTTCTGCAGGCCCAACAATCTGTCATAAGGAATATCTACTCCAACATCCTTGAAATTGTGCGTCTTAAGATGCTTGTTGAACTCGTCAAGAGTTCCTCCATATTTCTTCAAAATCTCTTGATCAATATCTATTGTAGAGCATATCACGCACCTCGTCTCTCCTTCGTGTTCAAATGGAGAATAAGGATTGTACAATGCTTGCCCGTTCTCTCCACCCATCTGCCAGAAACAACCGCCTAATTCATCTGCATAGACTTCTCTCAATTCTTCTTTCGAAGTAATCTTTTTCGTAACTCTATTGTCAGACTGTTGATGACCATATGTTTTGCCTGCTTCTGCTGTGACAAATCTAGTATAACAGTTCATGTCCAACGGGCTCTGTGTTTTTAGAAATTTTGTCTGCGCCTTGGCTTTCACGCTCGTCCTGCAAAGATGCCTGTCCACGCCCTGTATAGTTTCGCTGGTTTTTGGGATGAAATACAAGTAAGCAATTACAAGACCGAAAACTACCAAGATGATCATGGCTAATGCTCTTAATGTGATTGCAAAACCTTTCTTGTTATCCTGTATCTTTAATTTTCGTCTCATTTTGGGTCTGAATTTCTATTTGAACGATTGGAATATGTTTGTCACCAGCAAAGCTAATATGATCAAACCGAATATAGTCACAAGTATGATCATCAATGCTTTCAGTGACAATGCTCCTTTCTTTTTTCCTTTCAATATTTTCACAATATCCATAAACATTCACCTTTACTTTAATCTATCGCAAATATCCAATGTTATGTAAAATGTTCCTCCTTGATAACTTATCGGCTGCGTCCCGCTTACGACATAATCTGCGCATAATTCTTCGCTCGACATGTCTGTTCTTGAAGGTATGTCAATGATGATGTCCTGGTTCTCTTTGTACACATAAAAGTGATAGTCCTGCTCTACAAAACCTAAAGATTCATTCAATATCTTAAATATCTGTTTAGACGCGTATGCTTTAGGTGAAAGGCCCGGATCATCGTCGCAATCCTGACTTCCCGGCCAGGTATTCGTAAACGCAGCAAACTTCAATATGCTTGTGATAGACAGTCCCCTGCACGGCGTGTTTGCCTGCACTATCGCACTCACAGTATTGTATGCATGAAGCTCGTCATCAAATGTCCGCAGCGAATCTTCTATACTGCCTCTTGAGACAAAGAACAAGACAAACATCAAAGCAACTATGAAGATTAACACTATCACCAGCAATCCCATGATCTCCATCTGTGCTTTTTTCTTTCTCATCCCTATTCTAACCTCCATAGTGAGTTATCTCAAGCAAGCCTACTGAATAATTCCCTCCTGGAATATCTAATGAATTGAATAATGAAACCGGAACATAGAAAGTATTGCTGAACTTTGCATTTGGATCATAATTGTTATACAAAATCCAGTCTTTCTCCTCAGGATATATTTCTTTCAGCGCAATCCAGCTCGATCCGAACCGTTCCTGATATATTCCTTTCTGAAGATCAAAATTTTCAGCGAGCGTCTTCTGCAATGCTTCAAACTTGATAATGTCTATGGTATTCACTCCTCTGACTGCCCGTCTCGAACTCTTCAATTCCGGAAGGTTGATGACTTGTTGCGCCACAAGCATTGCCTGTTCTCTATTGATCTCTGCAAGTCTGCCGCTCTCCTTGCTCTTTGTATAAGATAGATAAAATATCATGCTCAATCCTAGCAGGATGAAGAACACAAATAAAACTGCGACTGATTCGAGCGTCTGTATCTGTCCTCTTTTCTTTACTTGAATTCTTCTCAATCTCATTTTAATATAGTAACGGGCACGATTGTTGTTCAATGATTGTATTTCTAGTATCCAACAACCCCGCAGTATTTACTATCTCTGAAACCTTGTTCATCCATAATCCAGGAACTTGGGTCGCATTGTTCATATTATCAAGATGACCAAGCTCGACAGTGCTGTAATAGATACTGCATCCGAGTTGTTGTTGTGTGGTCCTGTTGGACAATAATTTGACTTTTTCTGTGACGACTTTGTTGACAACATTCAAGTTTTTCACTGCCTTCTCCATAGTGCACGCAAAATTCTCCCTATTATCGCTGAATATCGCGCCTACTAATGAAGGAAGTCCAATGAAAGTGACAGTATCTCCGTCCTTCTGGAAAGTCCTTGTACTCTTATCGTACTGATAATAGTCAATATTGCCAACTGGATACTTCTGTGTATTTGTATCGAATGGAGAGACAATGATCAAAGTAGTTCTCTCGTTATAAGCAAATTGAGGCAATGTAACCTGCTGTCCGCCCAGAACAATGATCTTTAGCTTGTAATTCTTCTCGTCTGCAAAATCAATCTTATTACTTGCATCAATATAGACTTTCTCTTTATTTATTTTATCTGTCATGAAATCTTCATAAAATTCTCCATATTTCGGTTCCTGGCTTTGTTTGTAAGCAAAAACATACTTTACCCCGGGCCCTGTAATATAAAGAAAGTTCGTCACAAGATACGGCATGTTCCATGGCAGGCTCCAGACAATCAACTGCCTGTCATCAGAAGAAATCCTGTCAGTCCCAAAAACCACCCTACTCTCAAGAAGATTTCGTTGCCCTTCTATCCTGTATTCATTGCAGTCAAACTCAACTTCAAAATCAGGGATAGGAATAATAGTGGCTGCCTGTGTTGACGCCAGCGAACCAGAGATGTAACTGTCAAGATCCTTGACAATGTCTCCTACTAATCGTTGGTGCGATGCAGATCTTTGTTTCACTGCAACACCGACAAAGAATAATAAGATTATCGTGCCTATTATCGCAATAAAAATCCAGTTCATCTGGACCTCTATCGCACCATTCTTCTTCCTCATGATCTTTAGGATCTTCTTATTATTTTTCCTCATCATTTCCAGCCTTTGATTTCAACACCCTGTCTGCCGAGCGCAGTGAACTTAAGATTGAGCTGACCATCTGTCACATTAGTGCATTCGAATGCATCTGCCAAGAAAACATCGCCCGCATAGAATGCATCCCGCATGATGCCCCTCTCTATCATAAAGAAATTATCCCTCACATCATCCTGCATGCTTTTCCTTATCAAAGTGAATCCAATCGGAATTGTCTGATCTATCAAATTTTGATTGCTGCCTAAACGAGAAGAATCTCCATAGCATACTTTTGTGAATTTCTTAGGCACAGTGAATGTCAATTTCTCGCTCGACCTGAATTCATAGGACTTTTCCTCAACTTCTGCCTTGACATCTTCCTTGAAGCTCAGCAATAGTATGTCTTCCTGCGTCCCTGTCAAGCCTTTTATCACTGTATATCCATAAATAAGGATGATGCCTGCTATGAATACCGCTAGCACGTAAATAATTATCCTGGCTTCTATTTGCCCTCTTTTTTTCATCTAATTACCTCTTTTTTATCCTTCATTACTTCTTTATTGCTTCTTTTTTTTCAAATCCATCAAACGGTCAAAATGATCTCTCGCTTTCTTGCCCCTTTTCTTTTCTATCAATTCTGCCAGCTTGTCAACTTTCTTCTTCGGCATCTTCATTTCTTTTGTTTTCTTTGCGATCGTAGGTATCTTCTTTCCTTTCCCGAGCAGTTTGTCGAGTTTTGCGAACTCTGGCGCAACCTTTGTTTTCTTTAATTCAGTCTTCTTTAATCCCGTTCCTGGGCTTGGCTTCGGTTTCGCTTCTGGCGCAGGTTTCTGCACTTGCTCTGCAGCTTCCTCTCTCTGCTTGCCTGCTTCTGCGCTCTCAAACTTGCCGAACAATTGTTTTCTTATCTTCTCTCTTTCAGCCCGTCTTTGCTCTCTCATCTTCCGCATCTCGATTATCTTCTTCTCTAATGCACTCATTTTTCTAGGAGGAGGTGCCGGAGCTTCTGCCACAACTTTCTTTTTTACTGGTGCGCGTCTTATGCCTCGTTTTGGTAGAGGCACAGCCTTTCTCATAGCTTCTTGTCTCTGTCTTATTTTTTCTTCTGCTTTTTTCTGTTCTACAGCTTCTTTATGCTTCACATATAATATTGTATATCCATAATAACCAACAAAAGCCACCAGCGCCAAGATTATTATCAATACAATATAGAATAATACCTTGCTAGGAGGTTTGCTCTCTGGATCATTAGGATCATACTTCTCATCATAATCAAACAATTCTTCATAATCAGTATAACCGTCACCGTCAGTATCTTTCTTTAATGGATTCGTCTTTTGCTTGAACTCGTCAAGATTTCGAAGACCGTCATTATCATTGTCCATTCCAGCATCTGCAGCATTGACTTTGTCCAGACCGTACTGTTCTTCCCAAGAATTAGTCATACCATCCTCGTCAAAATCATCGCTGTAGTCTGAATCGTCCTTGTCAAGAACGCCGTCATTGTCATTATCCTGGTCTACGCAGTCAGGCACGCCGTCATTGTCCATGTCAGCGTCATCCTCATTCAATATCCCGTCACCGTCAATATCAGCGTCAATAGAGTTCACAATGCCGTCATCATCCAGATCATTGTCAATATCAGGCTCTAGAGCAGCGCCTGCATCAGGATCATCCACATCAGGCACTCCGTCGTTATCATCATCTGCATCGTCAATATTCAATATGCCGTCATTGTCCATGTCAGGATCGTCACAATCAATGATTCCATCACAATCATCATCATCATCTACTCCGTTCGTCAAGCCGTCAAGATCAAGATCATTGTTTATATGATAGTCAATGTCATCATTTATCCCGTCATTGTCATCATCAAAGTCTGTGTTGAAATTTGTCGCAAGATCATAATCGATTATATTGTCGCTATCGTCATCTTCATCAGCACAATTCAAGATGCCGTCGCCGTCAATATCATCATCTTCTTCATTAGATATATTGTCGCAATCAAGGTCTCCGTCGCAACCTATTAATTCCGATGGCAAGACAATGATTGTTTCCTCTCCCATTACTTCATTGCCTGCCATGTCTTCTGCAGAATAACAGAACTGCATTGTCTCATATAATTCAACTGTTCCATTATAAAGTTCAGAAGGAATGCATTCTTCTCCGAACAAAGAAGTTCCATAATACATCACAGGATTGCACCCTATCTGTTCGTCAGTGCATACTAAAGATACAGAAGTCTTGCCTGCTTCTTCTGAAATTCGTAATTGTACCAGAGGAGGCATTTCTTCTGCGCAGATGTTCAAGCTGCTATCTATCAGCACGCCGTCACTCTCCACTGCTTCGCTCCACAATCCAGCCCTGTTCATCGCTCGAACAGCGAAATAATACCTGCCAGGTTCTATATCTGTCAACGGATCGTCGATGCTCGTGGCCGTGGTCTGTGTGAAATTACGTACATCGTACTCTTCTGCAAGCTCGCTTCTGACTGCGTATTCATACAATACAATTCCGCTCTCTGGATCGTCAGCCTCCCATGTCACATTCACCAAAGAACCGTCGCACGCAAAATCGCCGTCACTGATTTGCACATAATCTGGTTCTGTATCATCAATGTAGAACATGCTAGTTATAACATCGCTTCCTGCGCTATATACACAGCTTATCTCGAGAGAATGTTCACCAACATCAAGATCTTCGAATGTTGTATTGAATTTCCTGGCAATCGCAGGGAACTCGATCACTTCTTCATCATCCAGATTATAACTGCATTGGGCAAGATTCTGGCTCCTTATTTCTAGTTCGACAGGTCCTGGCGGATAAGCACTGTCATGTTCAGGCGAAATTAT
>JAHWIA010000127.1 GCA_019322855.1 Candidatus Woesearchaeota archaeon
TCTTTTGCATGGCAAGAAGACGGCAAGAACCTGCAGAATGCGATTTTCTGCAAGAAGATGAAGATAAAAACATCTATTATTGCAAATACTGGGGCCCTTCAGCACCTTTAGAAGAGTCTGATCTTGAAAACAGATGCACTGGCAGCAGCTTTTCATACTGTACATTCTATAAACTACTGAAATCAAAAAAAAAGAAAAAACCAGAAGAATCTAAATGCGAATTGTTAAGGGAAGATGAGAAGAAAGGCATAATCTATTGCGCAGAAATGGGACCCAAGAATCCGCTCAGATTTTTCGACTTGCGCGATAAATGCGGAAACAGGTTCTATGTTTCTTGCGATTTCTTTAGAAGCTATATCAAAAGACAAGGAAAAGATCCAGACGATTTTCCGGCGCCTTTTGTCATTTGAAAGCCTTGCTCACTTTCTGGCTCCAGAATGTTGGCAATTCATTTGAGACAAAGCCCTGGAACTTGTTAGAATGAATGTATGTCAGGCCTTTATCATCACTGTGTTTCTCAAAGTCATCTGCCACTTGTTCATAGATCTTCTTTATGATCTTTCTTTCGAAATCTTTTTGTAATAGTGAAGAGGGTTTCATTATCAAGAAGTCTGCCTGCCTCAATACATTGACTTCCAGGTTGGAAGAATTTTGTGTGATGAAAAGTACACTTAAATTCTTGTGCCGTGCGATCATCAACAGATCTGATAATAATTGGTTTGCATTTGACATGGATTTTCTAGAACTGAATGTTATTCCGCCTTCATCGATCAGAACAACTGAATCGTTTGCAATCTGACTTACGTTCTCTACAACACTGATCCAGTTCGGTATGTCCTGTTTCCGGAAACCCATCGCATAGATGTGTTTGTTAGTCTTGCTCCTGAAATTCTCCAGGAACTTCATTCCAATCGCACTTTTGCCACTGCCTCTCGCACCAAGGATGATTCCAATAACACTCTCTTTCCCCATCAGTTCTGATTCAAACTTATTCACGTTTCCTTTTATCGCTTTAACTTCTGTCAAGGAAGTGAATTGTGCATTAGCCTTTGGCCGTGCTTTCTCGATCTTGATCTCTTTCTTTTTCTCTTTATTTTTTTGTGCTTGTTTCCTTCCTTTCCTCACAAAGAATCTTATGGCTATAAAACCGCCCTTGCATGTATAGTATATTCCTTTCGCAGTCAAGACTATTGTCTTTCCGAAATAGTGGAAGAAACCCTTCTTCTTTTTTCTTTTTGCAGTTTTTCTTTTCTTTCTTTTAGCCATTCTTCTATTAGAGAAACTTCGATATTATAAACTTTTCTAGAATTATTTCTCAACCTTGAAGAACACTATCACCAGCCCTATTATAATAAGCGCGAATGCTATTGACACCAATAGTATCATAGGAGCAGGTTCTTCTTGTACAACAGGCTTTGGTTCAGGTTTAACCTCTGGTTCCACTGCAGGCTCTGCTTCTTCTGGAGCCTTGAACTCTTCTATTATTTCCTTGATCTTTTCCTTGATCTGCACTTTTGGTCTTTCTTCTGGCTCTTTCACTATCTGCTCTGTTTCTGTTTGCGCATCATACACAGTCTTTGCAGATGCATATCTTGGATCATAACCGCTTCCGCCGCCACCAGACCATTTGGTAGGTTCAGCAGGAGTAGGCTCTATTGGCCCGAAAATCCCAAACGGAGACAGATACGGTACTTTTGCACATATGATGTCTGCTACTGTATCCACTAGAATGGTCCTGTCCACCCATCTTTCAGGAGGCACATTCTCCCAATGGAAGAACTTGAATCCTGGCTTCACATCAAAACCGCTCGCGCATACCGTGATCCAAGTCTCTGCAGGCGCAGGACAAGTATAACCAACAGTAGTTGTTATTTCCCAGAACTTGCCCAAAGACCTGAAATTGGCAGGATTAGGCTTTGAACTGGCAGTCGTGCCCAAAACACTCGTGTCCCCGGGCGTTATTACACAATCATAAGTCACAGTAATATCATTCAAAGGAAAATCAACCTGTACATCAGAACCTGTTGGAGTCGGTTTGGTTTCTGAAGTTCCAATAGTTGCTGAAATTCCAAGCGATGCTGTATTAGTGACAGAATAACCTGTTATGTTTGAATCAATATTAAAGAATAGAATCGCAGATATTAATATAACGACAAATACTCCTATTAAAATCAAATCTCTATGTTCCATCTTTTTAATCTCATCATTAAATTTCTAGTATATAAATATTTTGATTCTTTTAAAACACATTAGGTAAGTTTATATACTATTAATGCTTTTTGAAAACAAAAATAATGATGGTGATAACATGGACAAAAAAATTATGGCTATAGTTCTTATAGTGTGCCTGGTTGCTGTTCTTTGTTTATGGATTATCATGAGTTTTACACCAGGAGACACTGTACAAGAAATGGCACCATCTGGTGAATCTAGAGCTAAATTTGCAATCACTGCAAAACCTGCGCAAAGATTCACAGGAACTGCAGTTTTCGGCATTTCAGCGGAACCTGCAATAACAGGAGGTGAAAAATAATGGAAAAATTGAACACATTTTTAATTCTGGCAATTCTTGCCATTGTTGTGATGTCTATAGGTTTCATAGGCAGTA
>JAHWIA010000128.1 GCA_019322855.1 Candidatus Woesearchaeota archaeon
CCTGCTAGATACAAGCCCGTCGTAATTAAAGATTAATTTCTCTGAGATGCCTTTTCCTCTTCCTGTCTTCTGCATCTCTTTTATACGGATGACATCTGCCTGCCCCATGTATGTGAATTCTTTCTTTAGGTCTCTTAGGTCATTCCAATCCAGGTCTTTCACTACGAGAAGATCTCCTGTGTGTCCGATGACTTTTTTATCTTTTAGGATCTTGAATTTTTCCCTAAGTTCTTTTGAAAATCTTTCGAGCATACTCCACGGCGAGACATCGAAGACTTTTTTGAATTGGGAAGGATATTTATCGTCTCTTTGCACTTGTTTTGTCTCAAATAAAGGGACATATGCAATACTGTCCAGCACATTCCCATAGACCATTGCTTCTAACGGAGATTCTGCATTTCTCATAAGATCATATAATCTATGCAATCTCTCAAACTCATCTTTCTGGAAATACCATTCCATTCCCAAGGCAAAAGAAGGCAGATGGAAAACAGACACGTTATTATAATAGCCTTTTTTCCTTTCTATTTCTATTTCTTCATCATTAAGTATCTTTTCAGCGGTCCTTCTTTTCACATCTCTTATCTTGTTTTCTTTTGAATCAAAAACATTAGCGCGAGCGATCAATTCAACTAAAGAATCATCTCTGGCACTCTTGTAAGAATTATCAAGTTTTTTTGCCCAGAATTTGCTCCTATTAAACTTCTTATGATAGTGCTGGTCCCAGAATCTCACACCGTAATCTTTTGGGAAGTAGACTCCTGCAGAAAAAATATCCATATTGCAGCAGTCTGCGATATTTATTATCCAAGGAGCTATAGTAATATTTGCCATGTAATGCGCAACAACATCCCAGTATCCATAATCAACAATGTCCTGCCCGTCTTCCTTGCTTCCTGCATTCCATTTGATCCTTTTTGTCTCTATCAATGAATATGACCCAAGGCTCTTCTTGAATGAGAAATCGAATCCAGGTATGAACTTTTTGAAGAATGCAATGACAGTCTCTAACTTTGTGTTAGGGAAGAACTCTTTGAATTGCACATCACAGAACCTGTAGCTGTCTGTGACGATTCCAGGAGGTTTCATGATTTCAGAGATTGCCTTGTCTCTTGAAAATGCGATCTCAGAATTGTCAGGCCTCACAAGATACTTGCCATCCCCTTTTGCTCTTTTCTCACCTTTTTCTGCTTTTCGTAAAGGATTCAACCTTTTCTGGTTATCGAAACTTAAATTATTATGTCCTCCTTGCGCCAAAGGATCAAAATCAAAGAAGAATCTGGAAGATAATTTTCTTATTTCATCCTGGTTTGCTGCACTGCCGTCATAAACAACACCATCAGCAAGAACAGGGTTGACAATAGGATCAAAACCAAAACCTTGTCCTGGAAATCTATTGTTTTCTTTCCAGCAGAACCAGTCCAAATAAATGAAAGGATGCTCTGTTGTATAATCTCCAGTCTCAATATCATCAACTAAAAGACCTCTATCACTTAACAATATTTCTTTTATTTTTGCAGGCAGATCCGGATCATAATCGACTTTTAATCCGTTAGAACTATTAAAAAAGAGAAACATCAGTCCTGTATTAATATCAAAATTTGCATAATTTTGAGGATCCAGTGATTTGACTTCTGCATCAAGACCAGTTTGGATTGCTTCAATCTCTTTGATTTGGCCTGTTTTTTTCAAAGCTTTTCTGATAGGAGCAGGTGTTGCACCTTCCATAAGCATAGGAAATCTTATTTCATCATGTACTTCCCTGAAAAGATTATGGGCTTGCTTTTGTTTTCCAAGAATTGAGTCAAGACCTCTTATTTGCGTCCGAGTAAAATCCCAGCGTCTCTTGGCCATGTCCATTGCTCCTAAGTTTATGAAATCTTTGCCAAAACCGCATTTTCTAAGTTCGCCCATAGATATGCCTCTTAGATGCATTGAAAACTTATTTCTGCTATCCTTGACCGTGTGCACTGTACCTTTTTCAAGAAGACCAGCACTTTCCAGTTTAGCTCTCTTGGCAGCTATAATTTGTTCTGTCATTGATTCTTTAGATACAAAGTATTCTTGCCAATTAAACCCTGCAGGCCCCAGACTCTGTCTTTTATCAAGATCATAGAAATAATATTTTATGAATAAAGGTTTTTTCCGACCATTATAGCTGAAATCTGTGATAATCATTGATATTTTCCAACAAAGTCAATATATAAAGCTTATGCGGTAAATTTTAAATATGGCTCATTGTCAGGATGTAGTATGGTATCAGTCGATGCGAACAGAATTCTTAAGGATCCGACAAAGACAGCCAGGCATCTCTTTGTACTCAGGACTTATCTTTCAGATCGGAGAACATTTGCAAATTATAAGAGGATCATGGCAGAGTATAGAGACATTGCGCAGACTTGGTCCAATGACAGAAGGATCATTGCAGGTGTAAGATCTTATCACTTGCTTAACAAACAATTGTTCAATAGAAAAGCAAAAATAAACAGATTAAGGGAAGTGCAGAAGAAATACATCTTGTTCATCACTGGTGCCACTCCGGATGTTTCTGGAAAAAAATACTTAG
>JAHWIA010000011.1 GCA_019322855.1 Candidatus Woesearchaeota archaeon
ATGTCAGCCAATTAGGAAGCGCCTCTCCTGCAGCGCCGATCGCGCCCTTCGGAAGCCCTGGTTCTGTAGGGATTGCAGGTTTTTTTATCAGCACTATAGCGATAATGATAAAGAATATGACCAATAATATAATCAATAATTTAGGATTTTTCATCTATGCATCACCTTTTTTGTCTTAAAAAGAATTAATTGTATTTAAACTTTGTTGAAATCATGTTTCATAATAAAGATGACCAAAAGTTGTTCTTTTATTGTATCCAAGAGCTTTCTCTGCAAACTCTTTGTCTATAGGAAACCTTTCCATAACTTCTTGCGGCAGTTCTCCAAAAACTTCAAGCTTAGGAACAGTGATAGAGTCTAATCCATCTCTGACTCTTCTTTTATGCTCGAACTTTTCAGCGCCATAGAACATCGTGAAGATCATGAGTGATTTCAAGCCAGCATCAACCAACTGCGGAAGTTCTTCTCCTTTGAACATTGCAGCTGCGACAACATAAATCTTAGGTCCTGCCTCTTTGCCTTGACATTCTGATACATGATAAAGAGTAAGATCCAAACCATAGATTTCAGCAGACTCTCTTAAGTCCTGGACAAGATATTGTCCTAGAACCTCGTCTGTCAATGAAGGACTTCCATCAGGCTGTAGCCAAAGAGTGTTCTCGACACCTTCTCTTCCCTTACT
Organism: Candidatus Woesearchaeota archaeon; assembly: GCA_019322855.1. Classification (GTDB taxonomy): domain Archaea; phylum Nanobdellota; class Nanobdellia; order Woesearchaeales; family WJKV01; genus WJKV01. The sequence goes on from JAHWIA010000011.1 coordinate 683, forward strand.
GCTTTCATCATCGCCTTGCTTGACGCGTATTCTTACCATAAATTTGCTAGAAAAAAATGAATATTTAAATTTATTGTCTGATTAATAAAGCAGCCAGGTCTTTTCTGAAGCTTTCATAATCCATTCGTCCGGGTCTGTAAGCATAGAAAGGCTCGAATTCATCAGGCAATGCTTTCCTGACTTTTTTCGGCAATCTATGAGCTCTCTTTCTACTGACTGGATAATCTGTAACATTTCCTTGATTATCAAGTATGAAAGTTGCAGCAGTCACCCTCTGTATCAAAGTGCCATCTGGTTTTGATAAATTGAAATCAAGATATACTCTCTCATTATCAAAACTTCTTGTGCTTATGAGTTCGTTTGCGATCGCAATTGCATTCTTTTCCTTGACATGGGGCAGAACCCTTCTGTCAGGAAGAAGCATGTATATAACAATGAAACTCTTGTGCAATAAAGAGCTCCTCTTTATCAAGGGATCTGTAGGAGGCTCTATAGAAGCGACATCTGTTTCTTCGTGCAATTCAACTTCAAGCCTCTCATTGTCAGAAAAATAAAACAATGCATTGTCTATCCAGTCAAAATCCACTTCATAACCTTCTGACTTTCTTTTTCTTCGCTTGCGCCTTTCGCTCTGCCCTTTGTAAGAGCGATGAAAAAAAGAAACTCCTGCTGCAGAAAAAACTTGCTCAAGAGAAAGCTCTAATAAGGTCTTTGCTTCTGTTGCTGGGTTTTTAATCATCAAAAACTAACAACTTTTACGATGATATATAAATCTTATCCAAAAATATATAGAAAAACTATTCTTCTTCATCACGACTGACTGGACGTGCGAATTTCAACAAATGTGCATGCTCATAACGAATTCCTAGATTGCCTGCCAGTATTGTCTGATATCTTCTTTTGTGTTCATCATCTCTGAACCTAAAAGGCCTTAGGCTGAATCTTTCCATCTCTTCTTGCATAACCATCTGGAACATAACTTCTGAGGGATGGTCTCTTGCAAATTCATGTCCGTGATATTCCAATTCTATATCCTTAGGTTTGTACATTCTGATGGTTGGTCCAATTCTTGTTCTTTCTGATTGGTAATACGGAATCAATCCAAGAGTTATTGTTTTTAGATCCTTTTCCATCTGTTTCATCCAAATGACTTCATTCCCTGCACGTAATCCAACATGTCTTGTGCTCCATCTGTTCTGGCCATGCGCAGTATCTTGTCTGAAGAATTCGTCGCCTTCGCCTTGGTGGCCCCTAAATAATATATGACAAGTATGCATATCTGCAGCACCAGCTGCAAGCATCTTTTTTCTGTAATCATTAGTAGGGTAATGGTTTACATTGCAGATGACAAGGTATTCTGTTTCGTCTTCAGTCTTTACAGCATGTATGTGCCTTTTTCTTTGCTGGTTCAATCTTCTCACTAAAGAGCCAACATTTCCTTTTAGATTAGAAAACATGTGAGGTTCGAACTTGAACTGTGGTTCGATTGTGCAGAATTCGCCAGTTTCATCTAGCCTGTCGCAGATGTGCTGCCTCATTGTTGCTAGTTTCTGGTTTGCGTTTGGTACAGCCATTTTACCTCGTTTTATATATAAACACATCCCTGCAGACCCTTTATAAAACTTACGGGTTTTTGAACGGAGAATGTTCGAGATTTACAGTCGAAATATATATAAACCAGGAGTGCGTATTATAGTATAGAGGTGAGCCATATTTCTACAAAGAAGCAGAAAGGTCTAGAAGGTGCAGTGAATTACACAGAGTTTGAGTTCAAGATTAGTTCTATAAGCCCTCATCCTGTCATAGAATACCTGAAAGAATATGGAGGAGAAGGTGTTAATATAGGCTCTAGATTAAAAGATGGAAGTATAGCTAGCGACAAATGGCTTCCTGAATTATATAACCCTTTCATAGAAAGCCTGAAACAGACAGCTGCAATGGTTGTCAGAAAAGCAGACAAGGGTTATGTAACAAGAGAAGACATTGAAGATATAGTCACTAGAGACACATATCCTTTATTGAGAGTTTGGAAGCAGGAATGGTTGAAGGATAACAAATTTTATGACGGACTTGTTTCTTCTTTGCAGGAAAATAACAGATTGATTGCTTATTCTGTGTGCAAGGACAACAATATCATATTATATGATCCGTTCAAGATGTTCCAGAGACTGAACAGAAAGATGAACATTGCGATAGGCCTGTTTGCTGCAGGCGTTGTATTGTTTGCATCAGCAGTCATATTTGGCTACAGGACATATAGAGCAGAGAGAGAAGAGATGAAAGAGGACGGTCAGAGAATAGAACGGATGGTCACACACAATATCGAGACATTCAAGAAAGATTACAATGTTGACAATCTGATTGAAAGCAAAGTGCTTCCTTTATTCAAGAAAGAAAAGGAAATGACTTTTGAAGAAGCAGAACAAAGATTAAGAACTCTTCTAAGAGAAGAAGGTATAACAAAAAAAGGACAGATAGAAACAATAAGAACAGCAGTCTTCGAGGACAAAAGAGTGAAAGGGCTGCTGAAAATGGCTGAAAGATTCAGTGGAGATTAATTCAACAGTTCAACTAAACGCACATCATTCTTTTTTCTTTCTGCCAAGTTTCTATGTACCAAATCCTCCCAATAAGAATCTGGTGTAATTCTATCAAGATTTAATCTTCCGGTTTCATAATCGAAAGGATCAGTAATAATTTCCCTTTGATTATAGAGTCTTCTCCCATCTAATGCAGAATACACTATAGTTCCTTTAACATTGAATTTTGCACGATGCACAATAGGCCCTCTTCCATTAGTATGTATTTCAGCTGCTTTTCTGGTATTAGTTAATTGAACTTTCCACATTGGGAAATACCAAACATCTCCATCAAGATCAAGTTTGATAGGGTCTGTTTTTCCTGTCTTAATAGATTCAGAATACTTCTTTTTTTTAATTGCTTTCTCAAGATATATTGGAACTGGATGGATTCCATTTCTGCCTACTTCGATATTAGGATCGTTTTCCAATTCCGGTTCGATTGGTGGCCCTCTCAATAAGAATCCAGTTGTTAGATCAACGATAGTAAGTTTATCAGTTCTTCGTATGAATGAATACGGCCTGTATACTAGCTCAGGCTTAATAGTACCTTTCTCTGGGTCTTTGAAAAAATCAATACTTATATTTCTAAAATTAGGATCAGACCAGATTTGAGCTCCTGAATTCTCAAGCGCCATTGTATTGAGAACATCAACAAGAGTGCTGTAATCCAAACAAGAAGTTTCTAGACCGTGATAATTTCTTTTGCATTCTTTATAACAAAATCTCGGACTGAATATTTCAGCGGTTGTTCCTCTCAAGCTCCTCCAAGCATTTCCAATCTTTTGAAGAATCGCATTATAATCAGGGAGTGTCGGTAAAATATATTTTTTAGTTCTATTTGTACTGACTTTAACAACCTCTGCTTCTTGAATTATTGGCGGTTCGCTAACCGCAGGTTCGAATACAGGCAGTTCCCTTCTCACAGGCACAGGCAGTTCGGTCCTAGCAGGAACTGGAGTACCATTCCCACGATAAGGAATAGGAAGATTTTCTTTAGGCTCAGGAAATTCAACAGCTACACTCTTTTGCCTTTGAATTGCCAATTTTAGCAATCCTTTAGATTCTTCTAATCTACTTGCTTTTACTAGCCAAATCTTTCCATCAGTTATTGTACGCGCTCTGCTTGCCTTTTCATAACAAACTTTTATCCTGGCTTCACATTCTTTTAGTTTTTGTTTATAATCCATTTTTCATACCTCCATTATTATTGGAATCAAAATTTAAATTTGTATTTGTGAAAAAATTATAATTATTCTAATCGATTTGATTGATAGTATCTGCTGTGTAGTGTTTCCCGCAAACGAAATATTTTCTCGACAAGAAAATTGTTATTATTCACTCTGGCAATCTTTCTAAGATAATCTATTTTTCTTTTATCCTCATTTAAGGAGGTTTGCTGTATCTGGGAATTTTGTCTATATTTTTCTTCTAATTCTATCAGCTTGCTCTCGATTAGATTTGAATCATGGCTGCGTCTTTCTTCTCTTCTTCTGTTGAATTCTTCCTTTTGATCCTCATCCAGGCATATTTGAAATATACTGATCTTAAAATGATCAAACAAAGTTAGAGGTTTTCGAGCATTGCTTGTTATTGTGTTTTCAATTGAGCCTTTTACAATGTTCTGGAAGAATCTATATCCTGTTAATATGGCTGCTGCTTCTCTAGCATAGAACCAGAAGGAATCCTTTTTTCTGTTATTATAAAAATCTCTTAAATCTGCAGCCATTTCTTGAGCAGATTGATATCTTCTTTCTATTTGTGTAGCATAAGATTTTGCACATATTTTGTCTAGTTCTTTTGGTATATCGCTATTGATTTCAGACGGATTGCAAATGTGTCCTTCTGGTCTTTCACCTGTAATCATTTCACGTAATACCAAACCGAGAGAATAAAGATCGGATCTACAATCTTCTTCCCCACGCAACCGTTCGGGAGCCATGTACAATGGAGTTCCGCAAATAGTGGAACGTGTTGTTGTTACAACACCAGAATTGAGATTGTCAGTATTACTTTCCTCATCAATCAACACTGCTAATCCAAAATCAGATAATTTAGTTGTTCCTGATTTGCCAAAAAGTATGTTGGATGGTTTTATATCACGATGAAGATGTCCTCGACTGTGCAAAGTAGCTAATGCTTCAAGAATACTTAAAGTGATTTCAATTGCAGTGCTATAATTGATTGGTCCTTGTTCTAATTTATTTGCAAGACTTCCTCCCTCCATGAATTCCATCTGAATGACTCTGCTTTCTGGGAAGAATTCATAGACAGGAACAATGTTCGGATGCTGTAATTGCGCGCTTGCCTCATCAAATGGATCTCCAAGCGAGTCATCAATCTTTTTCAGCGCATATTCTTGCCCTAAATTGTTTTTAGCTTTATAGACAGTACCAAAACCGCCCTGTCCGATTGTTTCCAAAACCTCAAAATTTTCTATTTTCATTTTCATTGATAATAATGCAGAAACTTGCATAAAAAACATTATAGGTTTATTTTTTACGAAAAATGGCAAAATTATATAAATAATCGAGCTTTCGTAAAATTTATGGGCGTGTATGACTATATAGGAGAAAGGACACCAGTATCTTACGGTAGAATGGAAACGCTTGATATAAAGGACCAGAAGATACTGAATCAGCTAGTCAAGAATGGCAGACTGTCCCTTTCAGTCATTGGAAAGAGAGTAGGTCTGAGCAGGGAAGTTGTCAATTATAGAATAAATAAACTAGCTAAAAAAGGGATCCTAGAAGGTTTCACAACATTCATCAATACTTCAAGACTCGGGATCCAGAAGCACGTGGTTCTTGTACAGCTTCAAAACTTGTCAAAAATAAAAGAAAAAGAGATAATAAAGAATTTGAAGGGCCACAACAAGTTGATATGGGTTGGCACTTGCGGTGGCAGATGGGACTTGGGTTTGATATTTTCTACAGAATCATTGAAAGATTTTGACCAGGCGCATTATGAAGTCAAAAAGATATTAGGCGATCACTTAAAGGAAAGCATGATACTCCCGCAGGTTTGGGATAGGTTTACTGAATGCGGTTTTTTGTACAAAGGCAAGGAAAACCAAAACAATTTTGATCTTATTGCTTTTGAAAAGGAATTCAAGAAACAGGAAAAATCAGTAGAAGCAACAGAAGTCGATGAAAAAAACAAGGAAATCCTGAATTTATTGATGAAGAATTGCAGGGCGAGCCTCGCAGAGATCGCAGACAAAACTTCTACATCAATAGAAACTGTGAAGAACAAAATAAAAGAGATGATAAACAAGAACATAATAACGCATTTCAGAGGCATGGTATCTTATGAATTGCTGGGCTATCAATGGAATTGGCTTCTTCTCAAGTTCAATTATCTTGATGAACACACTGAAAGAAAATTGTTTGAGTTCTGCAAGCAAAATCCATATACTCTTTGGTTTGTAAGGCACATTGGTGAATGGGATGTAAGGATCAGCGTGTATTCAGAAAACGCACTCCATTTCCAGAAGATTTTGAGCGAACTAAGGGATGTATTCCAAAAAGAACTGCACAGCTATGATTTTGTGCAGATATTTTCTAATTACAAGTACCTGAATAAGATATAGAACTACTTCCTTTCTTTCATCTCTTTAACAGCGTCTTTAGTAAAGTCGTTAGGATTCTTTTCACCGAGAACTTCTCCTTCTCTCGTCCTTACATTGACTGTCTTGTTCTCGAGTTCCTTGTCCCCTACGACCAGAATATAGTTTATCTGCTGGATCTGCGCATTCCTTATCTTCTTGCTCATTGTGTCTGTCTTGTCGTCCACAATCACGCGCAATCCTTCATTCTCCATCTTTTCCTTTAGTTTGTTGCAAAATTCAATGTGTCTGTCTGCTATTGGGAGCAATGCTACCTGAATCGGTGATAACCATAACGGGAATCGTCCTGCAAAGTGTTCTACCAGAACTCCGATGAATCGTTCCAGACTGCCGTAGATGGTTCTGTGTATCATTATCGGCCTGTGTTTCTTGCCGTCTTCCCCTTCATAAGTAAGATCAAAACATTCAGGCAATGCCATGTCCAATTGTATTGTTCCGCATTGCCATGTCCTGCCTAAGGCATCCTTGATGTGATAATCTATCTTAGGGCCATAGAATGCACCGTCTCCTTCATTGATCCTGTATTCTTTTCCATACTCTTTCAATGCTGCCTTCAATGCTTTTGTCGCAGTTTCCCACTGTTCGTCTGTTCCAATTGACTTTTCTGGCCTTGTTGAAAGTTCAAGTTCAAAACCCAGATTAAATCTTTCATAGATTTCAGCAGTAAGTTTGATAACACCAAGTATCTCGTCCTTGATCTGTGAAGGGGTCATGAAGATGTGGGCATCATCCTGATGGAAGCTTCTTACTCTAAAAAGACCAGCAAGAACTCCGCTAAGCTCGTGCCTGTGGACAAGACCTATCTCACCATTCCGGATAGGAAACTCTCTGTAAGAATGAAGCCTTTCCTTGTAGATAAGCATTCCTCCTGGACAGTTCATCGGTTTGATTGCATGCTCAAACTCATCAATGTTCACGCAATACATGTGTTCCTTGAAATTAGTCCAATGACCACTGCACTGCCACAACTTTTTGCTCAACACAATAGGAGTCTTCACTTCATCGTATCCTGCTTTCTTGTGCATCTCTCTCCAGTATTTCAATAATTCATTCCATATTACCATCCCTTTCGGATGCCAGAACGGCATTCCAGGCGCTTCCTCGTGGAAACTGTATAACTCTAGTTTCTGTCCAATCTTTCTATGGTCTCTTTTTGCAGCTTCCTCTAACAATCTAAGATGTTCTTTCAGTTCTTCTTTTGTTGGAAATGCAGTACCGTAAATACGTTGCAGCTGTCCTTTTTCAGGATCTCCCCTCCAATAAGCTCCTGCGACTTTTGTAAGTTTGAACGCACCGATGTGAGATGTATCAGGAACATGCGGCCCCCTGCACAAGTCTTCAAAATCTCCTGATTTATAGGTTGTTATTGTTTCATCTTCTGGTAATTCTTCTATCAGTTCAACCTTGTACTTGTTGTCCTTGAACTTTTCCAAAGCTTCTTTCTTTGTGATCTCTTTCTTTTCAAACACTAATTTCTTCTTGATAATCTCCCTCATCTTCTGCTCGATCTTTTTCAGATCTTCAGGAGTGAAAGGCCTGAAATCAAAATCATAATAATATCCGTGTTCTATAGAAGGGCCTATTGTAGGCTTTGCATCTGGAAACAATTCTTTTACAGCAGCTGCCATTATGTGAGCACAGCTATGCCTTATTGTATCAAGATCAATTTTCTTTTTTTCTTTCTTCTCCATGTCATCTCAGAAAGAGCAGATGGTTTTTAAATGTTGTGCTAAAACATAAGCAGAAACGTTTATAAATTTCAACCTGTCTTCAATAATCATGGACTATAAAGAGTTGGTGAGATTTCTGCAGAAACAAGGTCAATTCTATCTTGTTGAAGACACTCAAGTGCATTTCCAGAATGTCCTGAAGAACAGCCTGAGAGCAAAGGATGAGCATGTGCTTGTCATGTCAGATTATGGAAAGCCGAACAAACGAGCGAGCGCATTGATGGCTGCCGGTTTTTACATGGCAGCAAAGAAACTAGGTTTAGATGCAACATTGGCATTGCAGAAAGTAAAGACAAGGATGGATAATGCAGAGCCTCACATACAGAAGGCATTGAAGGAATTGCCAGAAAAGAGCATCATTCTATTATCTTCTTACAATACACTAGGCAAACTGCATAAGATAGACGGCAGTTTCAGGAGAATGTGTGAGGAAAGAAAGCACCGTTTCTGTTCTGGTCCTGGCTTGAGCGAGCTTCCGACAAAAAAGTTCGTCAAACTGATGAATGCGATCGATGTTGACTATCATAAGATGCAGTTGAAAGCAGAAAGAATCGGAAAGGCAATAACAAAAGGAAAAGAGATGCACATCACGACTGCAAAAGGCACTGACATCTGGATGGAGATGAAGAAAGCAAAGCCTGTCTTGAACACTGGCAATTACACAAAGCCGGGCACAGGAGGCAACCTGCCTGCAGGCGAGGTATATTTTCCGCCTGATGTTGGTACAACAGAAGGAAAATTGATTGTTGACGGCAGTCTGCGTCATAGAGACGGAACAGCATTCCCAAGAAAACCAGTTGTGTTGAGGATAAAGAGTGGTGAGATCATCAAGATCGAAGGAAGCGCGCAAGGTAAAAAATTGATCTCAACATTGAATGAAGCCAAGAAAAAAGAACATGGCGAGAACGCGCGAAAGATTTGTGAACTAGGCATAGGAATTAATCCAAACGCAGACTTCTTCGGTCCTACAGTATTGAATGAGAAAGCATACGGCACAGCGCACATGGCTAATGGCAACAATGTCTGGTTCGGCGGTGAGATAAGAGCGCCAGTACATCTGGATCACATATTCAAAAAACCAAAAATAGAAATAGATGGAAAAATATTTATTGTCTAATTATAGGATCTAGCATCCCTTCTTGTTCTCATCCTTCCCCAGCCAGTTTTGCCTGTCCTGACTGTTCTTCCAGGACTGCCTTTTCCAATCCTTGTTACCTGGGTTACTTTGCCAGCCTTCATCTTGAATTCTATCTTTTCGCCTGACTTGAAATCACCGCCCCTGATAAAGAATCTAAGATTTGCGCCGCGCAATGGTTCAATCACTCCGGATTGCCCTGTTGCTGTTGGTCTGACCGTAAGAATCTTGCCTCTTGCCATGATAATCACCTCTGCAAGCATAAAAGACAATCTGTTTAATAAATGTTTCTGTTGGGAAACATTTAAATACCATTCTCAGTCAAGCTTATGCATGAGATTCACAAAAGCATTCAAGGATCATTTGGCTGAAAAATTGAAGGACAAAGTAGTCAGCATAAAAGAACTTGCTCATGGCGCTCATAACATAAATTACACTGTAAAGTGCAAAAAGAACAAATACTTATTGCGTGTCTATGCGAACATTCAATTCGATAATGTTGATAAAGAATACAAAGTCTTGAAACTATTAGATGGAAAGTATGCGCCAAAAGTTTTCTTCAAGGACAAGTCAAAGAAATATTTGACATTCAATTATCTTGTCGAGGAATTTATAGAAGGAAAGGTCATAAAGAAATTTCGTCCAGAACACATCAAACAAGCAGCGATTGCACTGAAAAACATACACAAGACCAAGAAACCTACAAAAAAGAGAATACCATGCATCTCTCGCTGGACAAGAAGAACACTAGAGAACAACAATCCACAAGCGCATCTTGATCTAGATTGGAATGAATTGTACAAAAAAGCCAGGATAAAAGCTACTTCATTGCTGAAGGATTATTATAAGAACAAGAAGCATCTTGAACTCATCCATGGAGATCCAATATTTCTTAATTGCATCTTTCCTAAAAAAGGGACAGTGTTAATTGATTGGGAGTTCGGTGTTTTTGGAGACTTTGTAGAGGATTTGGCAACGTTTATTATAGAAGATAAACTAAGCAAGAAAGAAGAGCATATGTTCCTGAAAGCTTATGGCTACGGAATCAAGAAAAAAGAATATGACATTGTGCTCGGTCAAAAGATCAAGAGAAATCTTGCACTAATTGCATGGCTTGCCCAAAGAATAAACATGGTCAAGCAAGGACACGTGCACAAATATGATAAACTGCAGGATCATTTCAAGACATTGAAAAAAGAAGTTAATTATCTAAAGAAAATGTTGTGATTTTCTGCTCAGATCTTTCCTGAATGAGTTCTCTCTTAATTTAAACATTACTGTGGTCGAGATTACAAAGATCAAAGCAACAATAAAAAACACAATTTCAAAACCAAATTCACTCACTAGGAAACCTCCTAAAAATATAGCAATAGCTTCAGAGATTCCCACTAATGCATCATACTTGCCTATGTCAGAACCTCTTTTTTCTTTCTCAGTTATGTCACCCAAAAACGCAGATTCTGATGTTTCAAACAGAGCTGCAATCATCCCGCTGAAAATCTGCAGCAAATACAACTGCCAAAGAGAACCAATAATGATATAGAAGAGCACGATCAATGCAGATGCATAGCCTCCAAAAATAAGAAAAGGTTTTCTCCCGAATCTGTCAGAATAACGACCGACAATCAATGAAGTCAGTGATCCTGACAAAACAACCAATCCGACTGCGATGCCGAAGTTCTCTATGCTGCCTCCAATATTATTAATAAAAATCAAATAAAATGGTCCGAACAATCCAAAAGCAAGAGCTATCAATGAATTTGAAAAAGTAAATATTCTCAGATTTCTCTTCCTTTCTTTTTTGATAAAAATCATAAGAAAAAATCCAATTGGTCCACTTAAATAGTTTACTTAATTCCCTTTTAAGGAGATTTTGCCCTTATAAGCAAAAGTTTCAAAAGACATATAAATTCATTAATTTCCCACCAATATATGTTAAAAGGATTTAAAATATTGGACTATCCAGAAGACATTGTTAAAGAAATGGTAGGCAGGTACAAGTCTTGGCACTATGTCTGCAGCAGGGACATGTGGAGCGCTCCAAAAGATGAATGCAGGAAGCCTATTCCTGACGGCATGTTACAGACAATTTTTAATGGCTACAAAGCGGTTTGCGCAATCCGCCATCATGACCGTGAAGATTATGTGGTTTCACTTAAGTTGTGCGCAGTTCCCAGCAGGGGAGGTCCTTATTTGATTCTTGACAATGAATTTCCAGAAGATTTTCTTCCTTTTTTGGAATCAGAAGAAGGCCTGAAAAGGATTTTAGCTAATGCGCTATTAAGTGACATAGGTCAGTTAGAAAGGCGCGGACTGGAAATCGTAGAAAGACCAGATCAACCTTGTGTATTCTGTGATGAAAAACACATTGAAGAAGGTCTTCGCGACAAAAATACAGATGAAGTCTATTGCGGACCGTTGTGTTTTCTATATAACAGAGAACTTTAATCATCGCCTAAAATCTCTTCATCTCTCTCGATTCTTTGTTCTTTTTCAGGTTTTGGTGTGAAATAAACAAACTGTACATAAAGATGATAATTGATTGTTTGGGGCACCCTCACTCCGTCAATTATTTCTGTTGCAGATGGAAAACGGACTCTCTTGTAAAAAGAATCCCTTCTTGTGACATAACCGTTTATCAATTTATAGTTTGGATCTTTCCTAAGATCTTCTTCTTCAAGCAAGTGAGGAACTTCTCTTTCCAATGCAAAAAAAGCATTGCTCACCTCTGGCGCAGGTTCATCATCAAAGAATTCAGGCGATTTTGAATGAAGAATAAGTTCCCTGCCTATCCTTGTCGCGTCTACTTCTATATTATGAGTCAGCAAAAAGAATTTGCCTGCGATCAATGTCAGTTTTTCTAATCTGCCTGGCATGGGATTTAATATTGGTTATTCAATATAAATCTATCCATAAATAAATTTATATATTCATTATTTTTCCAAGGCGCATGACATTAAGATTCAATAACGTTCTTATAAATGGTGGCAGAGAAGAGCTGCCAGGAGACTTTCCAAGAACA
>JAHWIA010000012.1 GCA_019322855.1 Candidatus Woesearchaeota archaeon
TCCTGTTGTAGGATTGTATGTTGATGCTCTGATTTGTCCCGTTCCAAGATCTTTGAATGTAAGTGTCTTCAATGTTTTGTTTAAACCGGTCAATTGGTAAACCTTTGTCTCATCATTCTGTCCAGTAACTATGAAGTAATCTCCTGTGCTTCCAGCAACACTCTCAGAGAAGATAACTTGGTTGCCATCTTTTGAACCAAAGTGCAAACCGGTTGCAGTATCAGTAAGATTGTTGAACACAAAAGGAGTCACATATCTCACGCCTTGGTTGTTTGTAAAGCCAAGTTCATAACCTCTTCCTACTGTGTTACCAACGTTTGTGAACTCAACAGTCATTTCGTTTCCAACTAAATCTTCAAGACCGTCGTATGCAACATCAGCCAGCAACTGCTTAGGTATTGACTGTTTGTTCTTCATGCTGTTTCCTTCTTCAACATACAAGTCATCTTCTATTGTACCGTGAGCAAAAGCCTGGTATCCGATAGAGGTGATATTAACTCTGCCGTCAGTAAGAATACTTCCCTGTATTCTTGATCTTGCCTGTGGAGCAAAACTGCCGTCGATATAAACATTATTTTCATAATTATTATCAGTAATATCAGTGTCATCCAAGAATAGCTTTCTTGATCCGATTGCGATCTCTGCGCTGTCCGCGCCTGCATTTTCTGTATTTTCAGTCACATTCAGTACACTGAATGTCTGGCCATCAGTTGCAGTACCAACTTCTCCCTTCTTTAATTGGAATACCTGGCCGTTTACAGTAAATGAAACAATGTAATTTCCCATGAAATTCTTGCTGATGTCCCATACTTGTACATCGTAAGTTTTTCCGTCTGCATTATAGTTCTGCTGTTCATTGTTTTCTTCTGTCATTACTTTTGAATCTGAGAAACTTACAGTGTCTAAACTCACACGATTTCCTGAAACACTAGCATTAACTATCCTGTGCGCTTTTCCTAGAATATTGAAATTAGTATCAACAAGGTCTGACAAGTCAGAAGCAGCTGTCACGCCTCCATTGAAGTTTGCCTGCCATTCAAAGATAGGAACAGTAGGTGCTGTCTGCTGGACCTCTGCTGTTGAATGCAAGAAATCTCTTGTGACATAATTAGCATCCTGTCCGAATCTGACACTTGTCTCATCAAAAAGATCAAAAGTTTGAGTATAACCGACACCTAGGAGTGTGCTGCTTGCAAGCGCGTCCCAATCAAGTTCTGTCAACTGTCCGATGTAAGAACCTATTCCTGTTTGTAAAGGAACTGTTTTCTGGACTTCAGAAGGTCCTAGTGTAACTCCTGGTGGAATTACTGCAGGATCGTCTTCATCTCTTGAAGAACAACTGTTTAGAATTGAGCCAAGCGTAGTTAAACTTGCTGCAGTTAAAGCAGTCTTAGGAACAGTATTGAACATGAAATGTCTTCTGGCAAGATCAACTTCAGGTTCTCTTGCGAAATAATCCCTCAAACGTCTTAGTATGCCCATTATGCTCAATATGTAGGATAAGGGAATATATAAAGCTTACGTAGAATGTGCCACCCAAGAGTGATTACTCTGTGAAGATCTGGGCCTCGAATTTGTACAGTTTGGCCTCTTCAGAGAGCCATGCGTCAGGCGGCAATCCGGCCTTGTAGCATATTTGTTCTAAGAATTCCTTGACATCCCAGTTCCATTCTGCAGCTACTTGAGGCAATAACAAGCCACTCTGGCCATCCATCTCAATGATCAGACCGTCCTTTCCAATCTTGATGACATCCTCATAATCCTGCGGATCAACAGCATGTATCTCTTCTGGCAAAGTCAAGACAGAAACTTCGATCTTGATTTCTTTCAATTCTTTTTCTTCGACAGGTGGAAATCGAGGATCAGTGAACGCAGCGCCGACAGCAGCTTTCCTGACAGCAAGTCCTAGAGGAAATACTGGCTCTGGGAATCCTATACAGCCTCGTAATTCGCCATTCTTAGAAAGTGTGACAAAAACCCCTCTTTCAGATTGAAGAAAATCCTCGTCAGGAATAATAGTTTCCTTGCCTGTAAACCTGCATTCGATTGCTTTGCGCGCAATATCCACTAGTATTTTTCCTGCAGATTCTGGTAACATTTTAACTTAGATCTCTTTTGCGAAACCCTTTTGGAAATTTCCTGCTTCTTTAATCAAGTTAGCAGTCGCTTTTACCAAAGCGTCCTTAGGATTTCCGCTTGTTGTCTCGATCATTATCTGCGGCACACGTCTCAAAGGATGTTCGATAGTGTATGCAGCAGCCTTGACATTGCTGTCTTTCTGCAGTTCTTTCACAAGAATATTACAGAAAGTATGGTCTTCCCCTTTCAGCTCGATAACAAGCTTGTTTTTTGTGCTCTCAACAACTTTAAGTTCCATTTTCATTCTTTGAATCAGGACCCTGTTTATAAAACTTGCGCTTATTTCTTCTCAAGCCTGAAACAGCCCACCCTTACCCGTTCAAGCTTTTTTGTGTGGAATTCCATTGTCATTGGCAGTTCAAAATCATAGAGCCAGATGTGGGTCACTTGAAAATCATTGTCTTTTGAGAATTTGTCAATGAACTGTTTGCTTTCTATCTTGTGAAGGCTGTAGATTATAGGCGCCAGCTTGAAACCGAATTCCAAAAACATCCTGTCTGCATGCTTTATCTTTGTGCCGAACGGCGGATTCTGGATGATGACGTCTATCCTCTCGATATCAGCGTCAGGAACCTGTTCTTTCAGTATCCTGTATTTGCCTTCGAACTCTGGAAATAAAGAAAGATTTTTCTTCAATATCTTGATTGCGTCGACGTCATAATCGTTGAAATAAACGAACTTTGCACCCAATAAGAGCGCGCCTATGCCCAGGACACCAGTGCCGCAGCAAGGATCAAGGATTCTTTTTCCTTCTATGTCGTCCTGCATGAACGCATTCCATAGAACATCTGCAGCCACGTCTCCAGGAGTCACGTACTGCTCCAATTCAGGCTTTGGCTCTTCAAAACCCTTTAATTTTGACAATTGTATCTTAAGCCTTGTCTTGTCCATTTTCAGCAGTCTTAGATACAGCTCATTTAATTAATTTATGCATGAACAAAACCCTAAAACAGGTTACAGTATTCTATACTGAATGTATTTTTGCGACGATATTGTGGTTTTTCTCTTCCAGACAGTAACATCTAAAAATCAAAAAGTTTATAAGCAACATCTAGTTTTAGAAAAAGTAATTTTTGGGGGTAATATTAATGGAATTGCTAACTAGCGGCAGCTTCAAGGAATTCACACAAGAGTTGCGTCATGAGCTCGACGAACACTTGACAGCGATCAATGAAAACACAAACGAAATAGAAGTGAACTACAGTTACCTGATGGAGCTTGACAAAAGGATGAAGTTTCTTGAAAACAAGATTAAAGTTATTGAAAAGATGCTGCTTGGCGACGAAAATATTTCTCAAAAAACAAAAAAGATAAAGATCAGCAAACAAGAACAGGAAGTCTTCATGGTGTTTTATCAGACAAACAAAGCGCTAGATTACAAGGAACTGACTGCAAATCTCCGACGGTCAGACACATTTGTCCGTTACTGCATCGCCGGTCTGATCGAGAAGGGAGTGCCTATCACAAAACATCTGATAAACAAAAAAACTTACTTCATCCTCGACCCCGCATTCAAGGAACTGCAGGCGAAAAACAACATCTTGGACATCCAAAAGACGCTGACTCTTGATTGTTTTGACCAGACAATCATTGAATGAAATCAAGCAAAAATTCACATAAAAATAATTTGATAAAAAATTAAAATATTTAATCGCAAATACAATTAAAATATTTAAGCAAAAATCAAAAATAGTAACAACAAAACAAATTAAAAGTTCTAATAAAAGATTAAAAATTACGATAGTAAAAGAGATTAAAATATTTAATCAAAAATTAAAAATAGAAACATAACGGAAACAAATTCTTTTCCATATAGAAAATAAATAAAATAAAACCAACATTTATATACAAAAAAGCACTCTAAAAACAAAAAAGAGGTTTACACATGGCATTTTTATCGAGGATAGGTTATATTTCTGCGTACAAAGGAGGTGTTTTCTTAGCAGTCATATTCACAGTACTTGCATTTACACTTCCTTCTGGCGTATCAACTGATTTCATCAAGGTGGTGCTCACAGTAAGTACGTTTCTATTCGCGATCCTGGCAGGCTTTATCATCAGCAGACAGGATAAAAGATACGATAAGTTAAGAGAAGTCCTTAGCCATGTAGACGCGTTGTGGATGAGTTTGTTCAATACCTTGAGTGTTCTCGGTCCGAAAGTAAAGAAAGATATTGCAGACATCATCGACGAGAGATTCTGTGTGGCGTACGATTATGAGATATGGGACTATCAAAAAGTTACTTTCTTTGAAGAAACTATAAAGAAGCTATACAATTACATCAGCAAGCTTAAACCTAAGAAGTTTGCGCATAAAGAATTTATAGAGGGGGCTTTCAACAAGCTAAAAGACATAGAGGTTCTGGACCAGCAGACAGGAGAGATTGCAAAGGAAAAGATTTTGCCAGGGGAATGGATTGTAATGTATATCTTGACAGGAATCATTATTTTCTGCGTGTTCTTCATTAAAGAGTTGAGTTTGCACTCGATAATCTTCACGATTTTATTGTCGACAGCTGTTGTGGTTGTAATGCTGATCATACGGGATTTGAACAATCTCCGTCTAAAAGGCGAGTATCTGGGTTACGAGTCTGGAGAGCAGGTTTTCGACGCTATCGGAAAACCAAGATATTATTATTACGCAGCTCTTGTCAGAGGTTACACAAAGAAACCAGTCGGAAAAACCTTTAGGATAGGCTTCCATGAAGAAGGAAAAAAGCCGATTGTCTTGACATACAGGCAAGACGAAGATTGGAGAAAGGTTGTGAAAAGGGCATATTACCAAGGCAAAATGCCTGGAAAATCAGAAGAAAAAGACTAAGAAATAACTACAACACATCCAGAGGACTTCTCACTTTCTTCAACTGTTTTGTGCTGACTGTGGTATAGAATTGCGTTGTCTGCAGGTTAGAATGCGCCAATAGCTCTTGTATAAGACGGATATCAGTGCCTGACTCTAGAAGGTGGGTGGCAAAAGCATGCCTCAAAAGGTGGCAATATACCTTCTTCTTGATGCCTGCCTCAGAAGCTGCCTTGTGCACAATCTTCTGAGCGTGTCGTACAGATATGCTGCTATTGCTCTTCCTACCTGGGAACAGGTAGTCTGCCTTGGTCTTATCGACAGCGGGGATGTAATCGTTCAAGTCCTGTATCAATTTGTCAGACAATATGAAGAATCTGTCCTTTCCGCCCTTGCCCCTCCTGATCAGGCCTGTCTTGTCTGGTATATTCAGATCTTTCTTCTTCAGACCTACACACTCAGCCACTCTCAGGCCAGAGCTGTACATGAACTCGATCAAGAGCTTGTCTCGCAGATTATCTGTATTTTTAATCAAATCTCTGACTTCCTGCTTTGTGAGTACTTCTGGCAGCTTCCTCTGCTTCTTTGGGGTCTTGATGTCTGCTGTGATCTTCCTTTTCAGGACCTCATCATAGAAGAATCGTAGAGCACTCCTGGCCAAAGCAACAGTGGCAGGATCATTGCCCTTGTCTGTCAGCCGGAAGGCAAGGTATGATTTGATGTCATCAGTGGTCACCTGCTTTGGTTGTTTGCCAATAAATTTCAGAAAGTCCAGATTATAGTAGACATAGTTTCTCACAGTCCGCTCTGACTTGCCCTGGATCTTCAGTTCGGTCCCGATTTTTTTGACAATGTCTGCTTTTTTGATCTTTTGCACCTCTTTGTTCGTACAATATACATTGTGCGAACTTGTATATAATTATTGTGATTCTGAGAACCCGCCTTATAGCATATGAATACAGCGATCGGATTTGATAAGCAAAGAATTCAAGCGAATTAAGCTCTCTAGTGTAAGAATTCACCATTTCTCGAATCTTGGCACATAGAATTCATAGATCGGCCTGAAAAGTTTGAGCCGAACCTTGTGGATCTCGCACCTTTTTTCCAGACAGACCCTTGGCTCTGGCACTGGCTTGAAATCTTTCAGCCTTATCCTTCCACTTTTTGTCCTGTTCTGCTGGATAGTACTTGTGTCTCTTTCATAGATTACTGCCAGGGCATTGAAGTCATCTGTCAATCTGCCTGTCTTGTGCAGCCTTTTGATGGCCAACTCCATCTCTTGGTAAAGGTCTAGGTGTGTCATTAGCTCTGGATTATGTATCCCGCACACCCTGCCCCTATACTCTATGCTTGAAGGCGCCATGTTGAGCCTGATCCTGAGCAAGTCTGTTGGATTCTTTACTCTACCGTCATCATCTCCTATGGCCTTGGCCAGTCTTTCCTCTGCTTCTTTCCTTGTCATTGCATTGCCAGGGCTGGTCTTTGTGCCGTCAAAGGCTTCTGTGCCTTGTAAAAGATCGAGTATCGCAGTACTATATGGTGTAAGCTGGTATATTGATTCAAACATGCCTCTTTTCTTGATTATGTATAAGCCGAAAATCCTCTTTCCGATATTCATAGATTCAAATTCCTTGCCCATATTAAACCTCTAGAACAGGTTTGAAACACTCGATACAAGGCCTGAGATGCTCCCAGAAAGCCATTTGAGCAGACCCTTCTGCTTGCTTTCAGGCACTATCCACCCGTTCTTGAAATACAGATATCTCTTTGTCTTTAGTTTGCAGATTTCACTTTCACAGCATCTGATGTTCCTGACCTTGTCTGTGAAAGATTCAGAAGTGCTGAACTTACCGCATTCCTTGCCGCAGAAGCCGCATTCCAGCTTATAGTCCAGAATATAGCTGTTATCTGTGATGTTTGTATAGCCTTTGATCCTGTACAATGGAATTTCAGTAGGCTCGTCAGCCCTCAACCTGTTCAGGATCATGTTATATCTTAAGATCAGAATCTTGGCAGCAATTGTCTTTCCTTTTCTTAATTTCTTGACAATACTGTCTTCGATACCTATGATTTTATCGTATTTGTATAATTGCATTTGCCCCAACTACCCTCTGTGGGAAGTCCATTGCGGTGAATATTTAAAACTTTCGTAATCCAAAAGGTTTATATACCGTCGCGCAATATACAGGCGTAAGAGGTGATCACATGGAGATTATTCTTGATAAAAAACTGAAAGGCAAGCCTAAGCTGATAGAGGGTTTCCCTGGACTTGGCTTGGTAGGAACAATTGCTACTGAATTCTTGATTGAAAAACTGAAAGCAAAGCCTGTAGGAGCTATAGTTGGCCCTGAAGTGCCTCCTTTAGTCGCTGTTCACGACAATAAATTAGTAAGACCTATAGGTTTATTCTATGCTGAAAAGCAAAATCTGCTCATTCTGCACGTCATAAGCGGCATTCCAGGAGCAGAGAACAAGATTGCTGATCTGTTGCTGAGCAAGGCAAAACAGCTCGGTATTTCAGAGATAATCAGCGTCGAGAGTGTCGGTGCTCCTTTGCTTGCGCAGGCAAAGCAGGCAAAAGGATATTATTTCTGCAACAATGAATCGAGCAAAAAGAGGTTCAAGACAATGGGTCTCGAAGAGCTGAAAGAAGGCATCATCATGGGAGTCACAGGCGCATTGATGCTGAAGTCAAAGATACCTCTTTCATGCGTGTTTGCAGAGACGCATTCCAAACTGCCGGACAGCAAGGCAGCTGCAAAGATCGTCGAGGTATTGAATGGATATCTGAAGCTGAATATCGACGTAAAACCTCTGCTGAAGAGTGCAGAAGAGTTCGAGCAGAAGATAAAGGCTCTGATACAGAAAGCTGTCAAGGCAGGAAAGACAAAAGAAAAGAAAAGCCTGAGCTATGTCGGCTGAAATTTTCATCTTTTTCTTTTTTTTGCAACATTTATTTTCAATATAGAAAATAATTGTCAAAAACCTTTAATCTTTGCTGATACTTTTTAATTGTAATTTGAATTATACTTTTTAATTATTGATTAAAGGTTTTATTTCCTATTTTAGCTAAATATTTTAATCAAAAAACAAAAGTTTTATCGCAGATATTTCCGCCCATAACCTTTAAAAAGCACCCTCAATAGAAGTGCTTATGAACGATGTTTTACACGAGCATTATGAGGAGGTAAAGGACATGTTTGGGTTCGGAGTAGAAAATTTCAAGAGAAGAGTCATCGGCGCTTTCAGAAAAGCAAAGAAAGACATGGACGAATTAAAGAAAGGAGTGCATGAATGGATATTCTACCTTGACAGGAACCAGAGAGACATGGAGTTCAAGATAAAAGAACTGGAAGCCAAGATAAAATTGCTCGAGGAAAAACAGAAAAAGAAAGTTTATGTTTATTGATTTCTTTAATTGTTAGCATAGCACCAAGCGTAGCAAAAAATAATACAAACTATTAACAAAGACTCGTAAACACAGTCAGAAATAGAATAAAGCGAAGCGTGCTATGCTAGTAGCAGACGAAGATAACATCCTTATCTTCTTCGATTGTTTCTTTCACATCAAACATTGTTGTTATCAATTGTTTTATCTTGTCAAAAGTATTCGCTTTCTTCAACACACTAAGAATGTATCTTCTGCCGACGCGTTTTATTTCCTGCAGACCTTTTTCTATATCGTCAAAGTTGTGTATTGCTGTCAAAGAAATGACAACATCAAACTGCTCGTCTTTGAAAGGAAGTTGTTCTGCTTTTGCTAAGATTGCTCTGCCTTCTTTGTAGCCTGGATGTTGTTTTAGCAGTTCAATGTTAGGATCTACACCTGTCGCGCCTTCAGGCGTGCTCAACCCTGTGCCGCATCCCACGTCGAGAATCTCTTGTTTTTTCGGTTTTAGTTTTTCTAATATCTGTTCGATTATCTGCATCTTTTTTCTCTGCTCTTCGCCGTGCAGTTCATTGTAACCAGATGCGATTTCATTATAGTATGTCATACAGATGTTTATTTGTTGATTGTTTTTATTGTTTTTGCTTGATTTTAGAGAAAAGCTTAAAAACCTCCCTTATTCTCGAGAATGTTATGGGAAGAAAGCTGTTGATTGCAAAATCATTGTTCAAACAATTCCCTGACTTGCACTTGGGGATCATACTGGCGACAGGCATAGACAATAGTGGAAAGTCCGACGAGATCATCAAGAAAATAAGACAAAAAGAACTTGAACTGAGAAGTAAATTGACAAAACCAGAGCTTGCAGAACATCCTAACATCAAGCCATGGCGTCTGGCGTACAGCTGGTTCGGTGCAAAACCAAAAAAGTACAAGTGCAGTATCGAAGCATTATTGATAAGGATATTGGCAGGCGACAATCTGCCAGAGATAAATCCATTGGTGGATTTGTATAATTTTGTTTCTATTGACAAACTTTTGCCGATCGGTGCTGACGATCTTGATAAGGTAGAAGGAAACATCAAACTGATGCAGGCAAAAGGCGACGAGAAATATGTAGAGATAAGCACTCTTGAAGAGAAGAATCCGAAAGAAAACGAAGTGGTCTACATGGACGACAAGGAAGTATTGTGCAGGAGATGGAACTGGAGAGAGTGCGAGAAATCTAAACTTACAGAGGATTCAAAGAATGTTATTGTCTATGCAGAATCATTGCTAGGAAAAGAACACATAGAAGAGGCAATAGCAGAACTTAACGATCTAATGAAAGATGCTGTTGGAGGACAGTTGAAATCATTTATTTTAGACGAGAAACACAATGTGCTTGACTTAGAGACAGGAGAACTGCACGAGGAAGGTTTCGGTGTGGAAGAACAAGAGAGTGCAGAAGAAAAAGAACTGGAAGTAAAGAAAAAAGAAATAGACAGGAAACAAGAGAAGCATGACAAAAAGAAATTATCAGGCAAAGGTTTGAAAAAGAGTGCACTGCATTGGGCAGACGCGATCGCAGAAGAAGTCATCGAGCGAGTCAACAGGGATCCAAAACTAAAAGCAATAGTGGAGATGAACGGTTATTTTGTCTATGATGAGAAAACACCGAGCGGCAAGATCCACATAGGAAGCGGCAGGGGCTGGATTGTCCACGACATTATTGCAAAAGCTTTGAGGGACAAAGGAGTTAATGCTCGTTTTGTTCTGTCGAATGACGATATAGATCCGTTCGATAAGATGAATGTCGATCTGCCAAAAGATTATGAACAGTATCTTGGAATGCCGTTCATGGACATGCCTAGTCCTGACCCTAACTACAAGACATTTTCAGAGAAGTATTTCATGGACTGTGTAAAGAAGTTTGAAGAATTCGGCATAGAATGCGACACAGAAAGCACAGGAGAAGAATACAAAAAAGGAACTTTCAATGAGACAATAAAGATTGCACTGGACAATGCAGAACAGATAAAACAGATATACCGTGACTTGTACGGTGCAGATACTGTTGGCGCGAACAGGCTGCCATTCAATCCCATCTGTGAGAACTGCGGAAAGATCGGCACGACAATCGCGACAAAATGGCTGCCAGAAGAACAGATGGTCGAGTACGAATGCCGTCCGGATTTCGTGACGTGGGCAAAAGGCTGCGGTCACAAAGGAAAAAGAAGTCCGTTCAATGGCGGCGGTAAGTTTCCATGGAAAGTGGAGTGGGCTGCGAAATGGCCTGCAAAAGGAGTCATTGTAGAATTGGCTGGAAAAGATCATTTCACAAAAGGTGGAAGCAGGACTTGCGCGTGCAGGATAAGTGTAGATGTTTTCAAGTATCCTCCTCCATATCCTAGCAACGGCTATAGGACAGGAAAAGGGTATGAATTCTTCCAGATAGGAGGAAAAAAGATGTCCACCAGCAAAGGAAGAGGTGTTGCATTCACAGACATAACAGAATATGCACCTGCACAAATGTTAAGATATCTGTTGACTAAAAGCAGACCTAATGCTGTGGTCGAGTTCGATCCTTTTGGTGCGAATGACCTGGTCCTGCTTTACGATCGTTATGACAAGACAGAACAGGCATATTATAATGTAAATATAGAAAAGATGAATGAGAAAGACATCGCAATGCAGAAAAGAATCTATGAACTTTCGCACATAGGAAAGATTCCTGAAAAGATGCCTATACAGATTGCATTCACGCACTGTGCGATTGTCATACAGATCGCGCTCACAGAAGACAATGCAATAGAATTGTTGAAAAAATCAGGACACATACCAAAAGGTGCTACAGAAGAAGAGCTTGAGTATGTAAAAGAAAGAATCAAATTTGCAAAGAGATGGGTGGAAGAATTTGCACCAGAACAGTATAGGTTCCAATTAAAGGATGAAGTCGCAAAAGACATTGTCATCCTGCTAAGTGACAAGCAGAAGAAAGCATTGAAGCAGATAAGCACTTCATTGAAAGCAAAAGAATACAAAGAGATACAGGAACTGCATGATGAGTTCTACAATATCGCAAGATATGCAGAACTGGAGCCTGCAGAGCTTTTCAAGGCAGCTTATCTTGTGCTGATAAAGAAGGAAAGAGGCCCTCAATTGGCCAATTTCGTACTCACAATCGGCCAGGAAAAAGTCGCTGAATTGTTTGAAAAGGTTTAAATATAGGTGATTCTCATTAATTGTCGAGGGGGAAATGACTGAAAAGATTGTACTTGGACCTTTGGAGAATGTTATTGTATACGGTGACGATAAGAGCAAAAAGGCAGTCGCAAGAATCGATACTGGCGCGTCAAAGAGCAGTATTGATGTAAGTCTTGCGAGCGAACTTCAATTAGGCCCGATAGTGAAGACGAGCAAGATAAGGAGCGCGTCTGGCAAGGGCGTGAGGCCTGTGATAAAGGCAAAGGTCAAGATCAAGAATAAGACATTCACTGGTCTTTTTACGCTTGCGACAAGAGAGCACATGAATTACAAAGTGTTGATAGGAAGAAACATTCTGAAGAAAGGAGATTTTTTGATAGATCCGAAAAAATGATAAAAAAACAGATAATGAAGGCAGCAGTCATAAGTCTGAACAGTGAATCTAGCAGAAATATATACGAGGACATGAAGAAGTATTTCACAGAAGTTGATCATCTAAATCTCAAGGACATAGAGGTCATTCTTGGGAATAAAGATTTTGAAGTGTTCTATCGTGGCAAAACCTTGAAGAACTATGACTGCATATATGCAAGAGGAAGCTTCAGGTATGCTTCAGTGCTGACATCATTGACATCTGCATTAAAAGAGAGCATCTACATGCCATTGAAGCCCCACTCTTTCACAATAGGTCACAATAAATTTTTGACGCAATTGCATTTTCAGAAAAAGAACATTCCTATGCCTGAAGCTTACATCGCAGCAACATCAGCAGCTGCAAAACAGATTCTGAAGAAAGTAAATTATCCCATCATTATCAAAGTTCCGCATGGCACGCACGGAAAAGGCGTCTTGTACGCAGAAAGTTATGCGAGCGCGAGCAGCATGTGCGATGCATTGATGGTCATGAACCAGCCCTTCATCATACAGGAATACGTAGAGACAGGAGGAACAGACATAAGAGCGATAGTCGCTGGTGACAAGGTTGTGGCGTCATACAAAAGAAAGGCTGAAAAAAGCGAGAGCAGGGCGAACTTTCACGCAGGCGGTACAGGAGAGCCATATTACCTGGATGCTGTAGAACAAAAGATCGCGATCGAC
>JAHWIA010000129.1 GCA_019322855.1 Candidatus Woesearchaeota archaeon
CCAATAGACTGTTTTCTCTTCGAATGGTTCACGCAATATTAATTTATAGTTCTTGTCCAGCAGTTCTATAGAATCGCTGATCGTGAGCCTTGCTTCGACAGGAAGATAATAACCTTTCTGGTTCTTGATCGTTGCTTCTACTAGATTATAGCTTTTGAAACCTGTCTGTTTTTTCAATACTTCTGCTTGTAATGAAAAACGATCCTCTTTTCTATGCTTATAGTCATTGACATCCACTGAAATGTCTATGATTCCTGCATCAATATCGCTGCCTGCCCAGTTGTATTTTATGCTAGGTTCTAAAGGATCAAAAGATTTTTTCAGGCTAATATGGCTTGTGTCGAGCCAGCCGATCTGCCTGTATGTGACATCAACCGGGACCCAGCCATAGTTCGGGAAGTAAACTTCTGCCCAGCCGTGAGGGCCGAAACCGTCTGCGAACTTTGCATTTGTTGTGTGCGCTGTGCCGCTCACAAAACGTGCAGGAATGTCAAGGGATCTTGCGAGTGCAATGAATAAATTTGTAAGTTCGTCACACACCCCCTTTTTGTTTTCCAGAACCCAGCTCGCAGGTTTTGAACTTTTTTCAGTCACAGTGTCAAGAGAATATTCTATATTGTGTTCTACCCAGACCGCAAGCTTGTGAACTACTGCATACATGTCATCCTCTCCCACTGCCAGGTTTGATGCCAATTCCATGATTGCAGGATTATCACAGTCAATAGATTCAGAACTGTATGTGTAATCCAGCTGTTCATCATTCCTGATAGGAAATCTTATTTTTTTAGGAACTATCTTGAACTCGTTTATTGTCTTGACATCGGCTTCTATGTAATATTCCAACTTATCTTCAACAGGATTTGGCCAGGAGAAAATATAGTCCTCAATAACATCTGGTTCTGTTCTTATGTCGTTGACTTCCTGCCTGTATGAATTTTCAGGAAACAAGCTGAAGTCTGCTGTTATTGAATTTACATCTGTTCCTCTGTAGAAAAACGTGCCGACCTTTGCAGTAAGATCTGCGCTGCCTGCGCTATAGATCCAGTCAAAGTCTTCTTCTGCAAAAGCAGGAAAGCTAAGCAGAACCAATAGAATTGTAAACATCAATAATAGCTGTATTTTCTTTCCCATCCTTCACAATTGAAGAAGAACAGTATATAAAATTTGCCTAAAAAGATGCTTTTCACCGTAAACCTTATAAAACAGGTTAATTCCGTACAGAGTTATAGCGGGGTGGTAGCAGTCTGGAGTGCTCGTCGGGCTCATAACCCGAAGGTCGGAGGTTCAAATCCTCCCCCCGCTAGTTTTTCTATAAAAATTAAAATAATAAAAAAAAGAAAGAGCCAAAACCAAAAAGGTTTTGGGGGTTAGGGGTTGATTTGTGAGGAAATTTTAGAGGTTCGGATAATGTGAGTTTAAACAAAATCTGTTTCCAGGTCATAATCGAACAGATCTTTCTTGTTTTTCTTGGCAGCCATGTGGCGCCTTATCAGTTTTAGCTGATAAAGATCTTCAAGGTCAAGATGGTTGGTTTCATTAAGGATACGGTTTTTGGCAAGTTTGTATCGTCTCATTCTTGGCACCTCTTTATACTAATTAGTGTGGCCCAGATAGTATTTAAATGGGATGAAGGGCCAATCTTTACAAAATATCCACAAAGCTTATAAAGGGAAAAACCGACGTATATAGAAAATGGCATTGGGGGAGAGGATACCGGGCTGGTTTTTAGGAATTGACGCATTTTTTGAATTGTTATCAATGATAGCGATTGTGCTGTTGATCTGGTTCAGCTATAAATCGTATAAACTGATAGGAGAGAAGAAGTTTTTCTGGTTCAGTGCTGCTTTCGGTATTATCTTGATTGCATTCTTGTCAAGGATGTTCATGCACGCCTGCCTTTTCTTTGGATGGGTAGAAGTGATAAGTAATGTTCTTGCAACCTTGACATGGGCGTCTTTTGTCTATGTAGTATTCTTTTTGCTGGCATACATAATATTGTTTGCGATCGCAATGGATATTCATGACAAGAAATTGATGACTGTCATCTTTTTGCTTGTGGCATTGATATTGTATTATAGTGGAAATTTCTTACAGATTTTCCAATACATCGCAATCGTTTTATTGTTTGTCATAAGCTGGAAGTATTTTGAGCAATACAGAAAGAGCAAAAACAAGAACACTTTACTGATCAGTATTGCGTTTTCATTCTTATGCCTTAGTCATGTAGGATTCGGTCTGATAGCTGTGAGCAACTATCTTTATGCAGTAGGGCATCTGTTCCAATTGATAGCATATCTGGTCTTCCTATACTTCATAATTCAAGTGTGGAAAAAATGAGTGAGAGAAGAAGCAAGTTTGAAATCATATACGACATCCTCAAAGCTATTCAGGACAAGGGCGGACAGATAAAACCAACGCATCTGCTGTATAAATCAAATTTGTCTTACAAGAGACTGCAAGGTTATATGGAAAATCTTCTAAAAAAAGGATTGATAGAAAAAATAGAAGAAGGAAAA
>JAHWIA010000013.1 GCA_019322855.1 Candidatus Woesearchaeota archaeon
CAAATTATATGAAAAATATCGGCCATTATCTAAAAAAGAAAAATTGCATGTTTACGATGCTCTACAACTCCATGCCCTAATGATCATGGCGTGGTTAATGTACGATGACTGGCGGGGCAAAGACATATTCAAGAAATTATCAGGCATATTAGATGAACTTGATCAAATAGGAAGAAAAGAATTCTATAAGAAAGTATTTAGCTGACAGCTGCATACACAAAACTGAACATCATCAGGAAGATGAAAACGAATGATGCATAGTATGTAACTGTGAAAAATGTGTTGAGTGCTTTTGACTGTTCAAAGTATCCCTTGATTCTGATCAGTGTTGTTGCCAGTCCTATGATGAATATGATTGACATCCATACAAAGAAGATTCCTCCAAACACAACAGCCTGTGTATCATTCTTGATTATGAATTTCGCCAATATGTATAAAGAAAAGATTAGAACTGAGAATATTGCTGCAGTCAGAACAGTACGCCGGACTATTCTACTGAATTCAAAATGCCACATTTACCATCTACCCCCCTGTCTTATTTTTGGTGACTACTGGTATATAAATCTTGCGAATTTAGGCAGATTTATATATGAAAATCCCCTTTCTTGCAGTATGGATGTACAAGAGAAGGTTGTTGAAAAGCTGAAGGAAATGACAGGATGCAAGCACGTCTTTCTGTTGGATCGGGGGAATAGTGCGGTTTTTCTTGCGATGTATGTGATTAAGACGAGGGGATTGAAGTTAGCGATCCCTGATCAAGGTGGTTGGTTTACTTACAAGGATTATCCTAAAAAATTGGATCTTTCATATCTAGAATATCCTACTGATTATGCACAGGCAACAGAAGAAAGTTTCCAGAATCCAAAAGGCAAGGCATATTTTATCTGCCACCCTGGCGGTTATTTTGTACAGCAAAAGCTGGGGATGATTAGACAAAAAATAGAATTCTTTGTCCTGGATGCAAGCGGAAGCATTGGAAATGATGATGTGAAGAATAGTCGTGCGGATATTATATTTGGAAGTTTTGGCAAATGGAAGCCTGTCAATCTAGGAAAAGGAGGTTTCTTTGCAACGAATAGTGATGAGATAGTTGACATAGCAAAGATAATGATGGAACAGCACAAGTTCAAGCCAGAAGCGAGCGAAGCAGAGATGTTATTGCGATTATTGAATAGAGTAAAGGAAAGATATAATTTGTTTGAAGAGCACTGCCAGAAGATAAAACAAGATCTGAAAGAGTTCGAAATCCTGCACATGGACAGTCATGGAATAAATGTTGTGATAAAGACAGACAATCTGCACGACAAGGATCAGGTCATGCAATACTGTGATGAGAACAATTACGAGTTCACGCAGCTGCCGAGATACATCAGGGCAGACTGCGATGGAATTTCTATAGAAGTGAAGAGATTGGAATAAGGATAAAGTTTAAAAAGAGCTACACTAACTTGATTAGTATCTGGGGTGAAAGCTATGAATTTCATACGATTGATTGCACAGAACAAGGTTGACGGCACAGTACATCATGCATTTACCAGGTATGGGCCTGGCGAGTTTGTCAAAGAGGATTTTATTGCTAAAAAGTCTGGCAAAAATTTGAAAATATGGGCTGGATTTGAATATACTAATGTTTTGTTGAAGTTTGTGGCTTCTCTTTGCAAGGGAGAGGTCAGTTTGAAAGGCACGATTCCTACAACAAGGGACGTAGGTTCTGAACTGAAGAGTTTGGGTGTTGATTTTGAAGAAAAGAGAAGATATGGGAAGAAAGGAAAGAAGTATGAGGTTGACGCAACAATAAGTGCAGACAAAGTAAGAAAACTGATTGACAAGTTGTTTGAGTTCTATCTGATGCTTGACCTGAAGTGCGGAAATTATGCTTTGAAAGTAAAAAAGAAAGAGACGCCGAAGATTGGTTCTCCTACTGATAAATTTGTTACTGCAACAATCAGTAAAGATGACATCGGTAAATTTGTTGATGAATTCTTGTTTGACACTGATGTGAAGGATTTCAAGCAATGTATAATAAAACACATTTACAAAATAACAGACATCATTGTTGATGATAAATTGGCAAAGAACGATCCGTTGAAAGCGCGGTTGGAAGCAAAGAGGAAAGGCGTGATCCAACGAACAGTAGATGTAGATGGTACAGAGATGAAGAAAGAATATAAGTTCGAAGTATGATTTTGGTTTAGTTGATAGAAATGGCAAAAGAAAAGAAAAAGAAGATTCTTGTATGTGCTGCATGGCCGTATGTGCACGCAGTCTCTCACCTAGGCAATGTTGTGCCTTTCTTTTCAGCAGATGTTCTTGCGCGTTTCTATCGATTGAAAGGTTGTGATGTAGAGTTTGTGAGCGGCAGTGACCAGCACGGTGCTGCTATGGAGTTCGAAGCCAAGAAATTAGGCATTACGCCCCAGCAATTGGTTGACAAGAATCATCAGATTGTCGAAAAATTCAACAAGGAATGGGGAATGAGTTTCACGAACTATAGCAGGACAACACATCCTATGCACAAGCAGTTTGTCACTGATTTTTACAAAAAGGTCTTTGATAACGGGCATATTGAAATAAAGGATGAGACACTACCGTTCTGTGTGGAATGCGACCAATTCTTACCAGACAGGTTCGTTACAGGAAGCTGTCCGTTCTGCGGGAATGAGAAGTGTTTGGGAAACCAGTGCGATGAGTGTGGAAGAGTCCTGGATCCTTTACAGTTAGTGGATCCTAAGTGCAGCCAGTGCGGCACAACGCCTGTGACAAAGGAAACAAAGACCGGTTATTTCAAATTATCAAAGTTTCTAGAACAATTAAAGAAGTATGTCAAGGAAAAGAAACCAGTGTGGCAGCCAAGGGTTGTTAATTTCACAGAACGATGGTTTGAAGAAGGATTGAATGACAGACCAGTCACAAGAGATCTTAAGTGGGGAATTCCATGTCCGTTCCCTGGTTTAGAAGATAAAACAATCTATGTCTGGGCAGAAGCAGTGCTTGGATATTGCAGTACTGTATTCATGCTTGACAAGTTCAAGCAGTATTGGGAGACTCCTGTTGATCATTCATACTTTTGTTTAGGGAAAGACAATATTCCGTTCCACACTATCATTTTTCCATCCTTGCTGATGGCTC
Organism: Candidatus Woesearchaeota archaeon; assembly: GCA_019322855.1. Taxonomy (GTDB): domain Archaea; phylum Nanobdellota; class Nanobdellia; order Woesearchaeales; family WJKV01; genus WJKV01. The sequence continues at coordinate 3,130 of JAHWIA010000013.1, forward strand.
ATGGAGGTCTGAACCTGCCGGATGTAATTGTATCTAATGAATACATCGGGTTTGAAGGCAAACAGTTCAGCAAGACAAGGGGAGTTGGAATATGGATAGATGAAGTGTTCGGAGTTTTAGAGCCTGATTATTGGAGATACTATCTATTGAGAATATTTCCAGAGACAAAGGATACTGATTTTTCATGGAAGGACTTTGATGACAAGATAAATAATGAGTTGGTGAAAAATTTGAGCAATTTCATCAATAGAGTCATTAATTTGTTGAACAAGATGTGTGATGCAGTCATTCCTGAAAAGAAAGAGATGGATAGTAAAGACAGGGCTGTGTTCGAGAAGATCGCAGAATGCAGGAAGAGTTTTGAGAAAAACCTGGAACTGGGGAAAGTAAAAGAGCCGTTAGAGAGATTGATGGCTTTGTCCAAGGTTGGAAACGAGTATCTGCAGACAAAAGAGCCGTGGAAGGTCGCAGAGAACAAGAATTGTCTGGCAGTATGCAGTTCATTGGTGCAGGCATTGGCGATATTTGCAGAACCGTATCTTCCGTTCACGAGCGAGAAGATAAGAAACATGTTCAATTTCAAAAATTTAACATGGGATGATCTTGACGAGGAAAAGTTGAAAAATGTTGCAGGAAAAGTAAACGAGCCTGTTCATTTGTTTGACCGAATCAATGTTGAAAAGATAGAAAAGCAAATACTTGACAAAAGGCTGTATGGCGGTTTCAAGAAACTGGATCTGAGGGTTGCAAAAGTCTTGAAAGTCGAAAAGCATCCTAATGCAGATAAATTGTATGTCATGCATATAGATCTTGGAAAATTGGGAGAAAGACAGATCGTTTCAGGATTAAAGGAGTATTATTCGCCAGATGAGTTGAAAGATAAAAAGATAGTTGTGATCGCGAACCTGAAAGAATCAGAATTAAGGGGTGTGAAATCAAAGGGCATGCTTCTTGCAGCGATCGACAAGGAAAAGAAACTGGGTCTGCTGGTGGCAAGAGACAGCGAGCCTGGCGACCAGTGCTATCTTGAAGCATTGAAACCGACTCCGGCAAAGATTATTGACATAAAGGACTTCCAGAAACTGAAGATGACTGTCATGGTTGGACGAGTCATGTTCAAGGACAAGATGCTGAAGACAGACAAAGAAGACATCATAGCAGAGAACGTGGCAGACGGCGCTCACGTGGAATAGATTTCCTTGATTTCTATATAGATTTTTGTCATCTTCTAGTGGTAACAAAAACGAAAGCTTTATAAAGGGAAAGGCGTTTATATATACGTATGGCACGAGAACTTCCTGATTGGGATGATGAAGAATTCATACACAATGGAGAGGGTTTTTACGAGACTATTGATTATTCTGATGATAATAAAAGCGATTCTGAGCTTGAAGAGGAGTTAGAAAGGATTGAAAAAGAAGCAAAATTCCGGTCAAGAAGAGAGTTCTTGAAATTGATGGGATTTGGAGCTGCAGGCCTGGGAATTCTTGGATCTGGTATAATGGCTTTTGACTGGGGCTGTGGCACTGGCAAGCTAAGGAGAGCTATATTGACTGGTTTAGGGATAAGAGAATGGAAGTACGAGTGTGAAAATCCTACAAATTTCAAACTGCCGTTCAGTCCGCTGGAAGAATATGCGAGAATAGAAAAAGACATACTAAAGGAATTAGGCAGGAATGATGGACATTCAATAGCTTGCGTAGATCATGCAGTAAAAGTTGCAGATTTCATTGCAGACAATATCGCTAAGAGAGTATTAGAGACTGTAGATACTTATGATGCTGCAGAAGCTGTTAGCAAATTCAAGAGAACAGATTATATTAAAATGATTGCAGACGAAATGGCAAATGCCGGACTCTTCTATAGTGAAGAAGGATTGCTTTCAAGAGCATTCGATCCGGATCTTCACCAGGAAGGATACTTTCACGCAGACTGTGACTTGATTGCATTCATCATGATGCATATAGGAAGAAGGCACAATGTAGGTATGCATCCTTTGCTTGGACCTTATCACTTGTACTTGACAGTGGATAGTGATAAAGAAGACAGATGCTATATCGTAGAGCCTACTGAATTCAGGAAGATCGAGGAAAACGGAAGTTATGTGAATTATGCAGGCAGAGGAATAGGAGAAGGCTTCTTCAGTGATTATGACAGACAGAAGTTTCACGGAGGAATAGTCGCTTCAAAAGAGATGGAAGAGGCTGCACTACTTCACGTTCCTATTGAGGATCCTAAGATTTTGAAAGATGGAATCACTGCGAATATTTTGCAGTCATTGTATGCTGATGCAAAACGTGAGGATAATCTAGACGAGAGAATCGCAATTTTCAACATACTGGAAAGAACAGTAAGAGACGGAACAAGAAATTATGTGCTTGCTAATAATTATGTAATCACTGCTTTGGATGTTGCAGAAGACTGCTTGAAACATGGCAGAGTAGATGATGCAAGCAATCTTTTGACTCACGCAGAGTATGGTTTTAATGAATACAAGCCTATGATAAATCAAAAAGGCCTGTTAGAGAGAAATATCAGAGAATTCAAACAGAAACTTGCTTTTGGCAGAGCAGGCTAGAAATATAGAAAATATATAGGAGACATTAAATAAGACTCGAAAGGAGGAACAATAAAATGTTACTTGACATAGCAGTTGGAGATGCTTTCGGAGCTGGCTTTGAAGGTGTAGATAGGAAAACAATAGATGATTATTTCAAAAGAAATAGATACTTGAATTATGTTAGGCATCCAAGGCACAATATTACTCCTGGCGATTATACAGATGATACACAGATGGCTAGTGTTGTCGCAGAAGCGATGTTATCTGGTAATTTCACAAGACGTGATCTTGCAGATAGATGGGTTAAGAGATTCCACCAAGACAAGAGACTTGGCTATACAAGCAGATTTTATAATCTGTTAAACCATTGCAGGACAGGAGGAGATCTTTTGTCAAGATTGAGTGGAAGCAGCGGTATCACGAGCGGTGCTGCAATGAGAGCCCCGGTCATTGGATTATATGAAAGAGTGAGCAAAGTCAAGAAAATTGCAAAGATGCAGGCAGAGATTACGCACGGAGCAAGCGGTGTCGAGGCTGCGATAGCATCTGCATTGATGGTGCATTACTTCTATCGCATGAGAGGACAGAAAGCAGGCTTAAGAAATTTCATTGCCAAGGAAGTCAGAAAAGACTATGCTCGACCATGGCAGAAAGGGAGAAAAGTAGGAACAGAAGGATGGCAGTGCGTTAGCGCAGCTATACAAGCTGTTATGGACAATGACAATATTCCTGATTTATTGAGACAGTGTGTCAGATATGGCGGAGATACTGACACTGTAGCAGCTATTGCAATGGCAGCAGCTTCTGTCAGCTTAGAGTACAGAAACCAGCACGACAATCACGGCAATGGATGGAACAAGAGATTCCCTGTAAGATTGTACAGCGGTCTTGAACCTGCAAAAGGACTGTACGGCAGAAACTATCTGCAGCAATTAGACGGAAGATTGTTCAGGAAGTTCAGCAGGAACTGAATTATTCTAATTTTTCCTTTGTTTTCATATATAAAAACCGATATATTTATATACCCTTATAGGTTATAAAGGAGGGAAATGAGAAGGGGTGCTAGAGAGGAAGATAGTTCTCTAAACACTGCCCATAAACAGTGGAACAAAAGGGGACAAGTCACAGTTTACATAATCATCGGAATCATAATTCTCATTGCAGCATTATTGATAATCTATCTTGTTTTCTTCAGGATTGAAAAACCTATGGAAGTTCCAAAGGTTGTTGTGAAGAAGGTTCCTATGCAGGTACAGCCTGTTTCTTTGTTTGTAGAGGACTGCGTGAAACGTGTAAGCAAGCAAGGATTAGAGATAATGGGGAGACAGGCAGGATGGATAGATGTTGACGATCCTGCTAAAACTTTTGGAAATTCTTTTGATTTTCGTTACGATGCGACGAACAGCGACGGCGTGGTGTTCAATCCTGGACAACCGGCAGGATTGAGAGTGCCTTACTGGTATTATCTTCGTTCTAACAACAGATGCACAGACTGCAGGTTCTATGTGAGGATACCTACTAATGCGCAGATGGAAGAGATGCTGACAAATTACATACTTGAGAATGTTGATACTTGCCTTGCAGGACTTTCGACTTTTGAGGAACAAGGGTTTGAGATAGAAAAGACAGGCGAACTGCAGGTAGAAACAACAATAACAGATTATGACATACGAACTTTTGTCAATTATCCTCTAAAAGTCACAAAAGCAGGAAGTGTATTTAACTTGGATGAATATTACATACAGATGCCTGTGCAGCTGAAGAAGATGGTGGAATTAGGAAAAGAGATACTTCGGTCCCAGGCAAACCAATCTTTCCTTGAGTATAACACAATGTCGATGATCAGTGCTTACGGGAGCACGAGGAGCAATGCGCTCCCTCCAATCGCCAGCAGCGAGATTGGATTCGGAAAGGTCTTCTGGAGCAAGATCGCGACAGAACAGAAAGTAAAAGAATTGATGTCAACTTACACAAACACAATCACAATACCAAAGACGCATAATTTCTATCCTGCGACACTGCCAGGAGAACAGGCAGAGATCGCGCTCGTACAGGGAATATATTATGCATTCGTGTTCAATCTCCTGGATGAGGAGAGCAATTATCCTGACATTGACGCGAACTTCTTTTATTTCAATAACTGGCCGATACATTTTGACATCACGCCAAGAGACGGAGATCTTTTGAGGCCAGAAGAGAACAGCAATGTTTTCCAGGAACTCATCACAGTTGCTTCGCAGACCTACAGGTTTTATTATGACATAAGCTATCCTGTTGTTGTTGAGCTAAGGGATGTCAATGCTTTTGACGGGCAGGGTTTCAGCTTGATGTTCGCGCTTGAGACCAATGTAAGGAATAATAAGCCTCTGAAACCTGGGATATTCAATATTGTAACAGAGGCAGGGCCTGCTTCAAGGTTCAGTCTTTTCTCCAGCCCTAACCAGAGGATAAGCGGAGACATAAGCATAACAGCCACTTCAGATGAAGCACCTCTGGGTGGTGTCGACATAAGATTTATTTGCGGGGAGGACAGTGCATATCTAGGAAAGACTGACGGTAATGGCGAATTTACAGGAAAGTTCCCAATCTGTGACGGCGGTGTTTTGGCATTAGCAAAAGAAGATTATTATACAGAGAAAATGCCGTTCAGCACAAAAATCAGGGAGAGCGCAGAAGTCGATGTTGACATGGAAGAAATCATAATCAAGAAAGCAACCATCAAAGTGCGAAGGCCAGAGATGATTGACCAGATAACAAATGTTCCTTATGGAAGTCTGTCGTACGATGAATACGAACAGTTGATGGTACAGGGAACAGATGATCTGGACAAGGAATCTGTGTATATGACAATAACCCTGATACCTGACAATCCATACGGAGAAAAGTTGACCAGTGTATTGATATTTGAGGAAGGAGTGAAAGAACAGGAGATCAAGCTGATCCCTGGCAATTATGAGATTTACGCGCAGTTGATTGACGAGGAAGGATTCGTCATACCAGAATCTGTAAGAGACATCGAAGGCGAGACCGTGACTTTTGAAGAGATAGATGTCAAGCCTGCGCCATTAGGCGGTGCAGTGATGAATGCAGAGACAAATACATATTGGAGAGTCACTGAAGACAATCTTCAGAAAGACAATACTATCGAACTTTATGTGCTGAAGAGCAAGAAACCTACTGTTCACGAAGAACTTATATTATTAGGCCAGGAGACCCAGATGAGCAAGGACAAGGCAAGCCTGATACTGCCGAGGTGGATCAGCAAATGAACAATAAAATAATTGCAAAAGCATTCTTCATGATTCTGCTAATGTTAACTCTGCCGGTCTTGTTCAGTCTTAACATAAACATGGCGCTTGCTGTTGACGGAACATTGTATGCAGGAACAATAAAGTCTGTTGCGATATATGGTGACGCAGGCCTGCACCAGTTGCTTGACGAGGATGACGGAGGCATCAATGTTGAGATCATTGTTGCAGACGATGTGCAGCCAGAAGACATATTGTTCCAGGGCGAGCAGATGCAGAACTGTGACAATCATCCAGAAGGCAAGTTATGCACTGCTTTTTTCACAAAGCCTCTTGCAGAAGACTATGTTGTTGCAGACATCACTTATGGCACAATAACCTTGGGTGTTCCGTATGTGATTGACGGTTCTGCACCAAGATTTGAAAGTTTTGTTGTGACAAAGAGCCCGACGCAAGGGAAACTGATCGCAAGCTTCGAGGTTACTGATGAAGTGAGAGACACTGGCGCTTGCGCAGGTGTTGCTGGCATTGAGATCGCAAAAGATCCTGACTTTACAGACATTGTCGCAGAACAGAGTTTTTCTCCTGCTGATATTGAGGACTGTGTACTGCTTGACAATATAGAGCTGCCACAGCCGGATTCTTCTGGAGATTATACTTACTATGCAAGAGCTTATGACAAATTACTGCATCTTCAATTAGGGCAGACAATGAGCTCATTATATGTTGATGTTGACAAGCCTACGATTGACGAACCTGTCCTTCTTTACAATGGTATGGAGACAACGCACGTGATAACTGGAACGCATGATTTCCAATTAAAGGCAGTCATTGATGAAAATTATGGGTTGTATGAAGTGCTTGCTGATTTGAGTGAATTCGGAGGAAGCACTGACGTGAATGCATCAGAATGCACAAAAGTCAGCGGCGTCTATGACTGCAGGTGGGATGTGAGACCAACCATAACAGATACAACTTCATCATTCTCAGGTTCGATAGAAGCTGTTGACCTTGAAGGAAACACAGAGACAAGAAGTTTCACAATAAATGTCGCGCCTGATACTGATGCGCCTACTATCGGCGGATTGACAACAGACCACAATGACATGCTAGGTGGCGCGCCTAATACTGTTATGGTGCCTGTCTCTGATTCTGGAGTAGGTGTTGTTGAAGAGGATGTGAAAGCTGATTTCACAAAGATAAATCCTTCTCTTGATTCAAGGCTTGAAGCTGATGAATGCGTGAATGGAACTTGTTATTGGTATGACATTGTCGCGACACAGGAAGGAAGCAAGATTGTAACGATATTTGCGACTGATCTCTATGGCCAGTCGAACAGCCGGTCAGAGACAGTAGTTGTGGACACTACAAAACCAGAGATAACAGATATTGCGCAGAGCACTGCGTATCCTACTGCGTCAGATCCTACTCCTCTTGTCTTGTCATTGACTGCTACTGATGAGAATGGAATCGAGACTGCGTACGTTGACCTTACTGCGATAAGTACTGAGACAGATCCTGTAGAAGGTGTCTGTGATCAGGGATTGTGTGTTTTTGCAGTTGCAGACCTTATCACCAGCAGTACATTAGGGACTGTGAGATTCAGGGCATATGATACTGCAGGAAATCCTAGCGATATAAAAGATTATAATATCCAGATATTTGAGACTGATATTGATACTATTCCTGACGAGATCGGCATTGTTGTCGGCAATCCGTCACCGCAGAAGCTTGACAGGAAGATAGCTTCAATGACACCTACTAAGGTGTTTTTGCCAATTACATTCCAGCACCAGCCATTGGTGAGTGTCATGGCAAAGACAGCTGTGTGCGAAGGTCTTTCTCCTGTGCTTGTGCAGCTGGGAGGAGACAATCCTTATTTCATTGGTGCAGAACTTGATGATTCGTATCTTGTGTTTGATTTGTTGCTAGATGATGTGACTAACAAATTTGACAAGATAGATTTCAATTGCACCTTAAACTTGATTGTTGCAAGAGAAACTACTGTATATTCAAACCCTGAGATTGAGAATTTCACAGCATCGATTGAATTGTACAATATCCCTGTCGGTGAGTTGGGAACGAATGTCATGGATAAACTGGAAGATATAGAAGACAGTGTTGATACCAACTGGTGGGACTGGATCGAGAAAGCAGAACAGTTGTTTGAAGGCATAAGAAAGATTTGCGAGATGATAGAGGTAGTGAAAGATGTCTATAGCGCGGTTGAAGCTATGAAACCTATTGTGTATGCTTCTGCATTGGTATTGGAAGAAGTCAGCGGGACAGGAGAGGCATTGTGGAAAACTTTTTTGACTCTTGAATGTTATGTTCGTGTCGGAAAAGAGACTTTGTGGCCTAATGATACTCAATACTATTACACAGAATCCGGCTATAAACAAGCAGGAGGAACAGGAGATTTTACGATTTTAGATAGTATAACTGGCGGAAAGTCATTGTCAGAAGAGGATCTAGAGATTGGCGGATTAATAAGAAGAGTGTGCGCGTTTGTCATGTGCAACCAATGCAACAGGGGTTTCGGCATCACAGGCGTTGAGAAGATATCTACAATGTTCGATGACATGATTGATAAGGCAACTTCTGACTATCACGAAGGCTCTTCAGATTATTCACAAAAACTTCCTACAGAGACAGAAGATGAATATAGGAAAAGAATCGCAGAAAGAGGAACAGGATCAGAACCAGAACCGCAAGAACCTTCTGAACAGAAACCAGAAGGAGATGGAGAGAAGAGCAAAGGTATTTTTGGTCTGGGAGTTCTGGGTCTTGCAGTCGCTGACATAGAAGATGTCACAGGCGCAGCACCTGCAGATCCTCCTGCAGCAGAACAAGAAGTTCCTGACAGCGGCGAGGGCAGGATTGATCTTAATCCATTGAAAGGCATAGGAGAAACATTGGAATCTCACATGAATCCGAGAGATAACTGGCTGGTCGCATTGAATTGTCTGTGCTTGCCAGGAATCATACATAATGCTCACAAATACCGGCAATTGCAGTGCATCCACGCGCGATGCTTAAGTGACAGTGCAAAAGCAGGATTCAGCACTGCGCCTTGCGACATTGAACACAAAGTGCAGGAGTGTGTGTTCTGGTACGGTGCATTGTTCGAGTTCATTCCTGGATGGTTATTGGCAGAAAGAATAGCGCAAGTATCGAGGGATCTGATACGCGAGCTGCCTGGTCGATTGATAG
>JAHWIA010000014.1 GCA_019322855.1 Candidatus Woesearchaeota archaeon
GCTCAAGATCAATGCCCTTCAGCATGTCCTTTCTCAGGCTGATGACTTTCACTGTCTTTCCGTCAATCTTCACGATATCTCCTTTCATCACATCAGGCGCCCTATACAAGATGTTCACACGATAAACATTCTTTCCTGTTAACTTGTTTCTCGTAAAAAGTTTCGCACTTTCCTTGAACTCTCCGCCGAACTGTTCATACATCTGCTTTCCTAGTTTCTTGCTGAACTTGTTGCTGCTGCTGTAGAAATCTATTCCCCCTCTGACTTTAACCTCCTTTGCAATGAAGTGTTCGCTTTTTTTGAACTGGCTCCTTACAAAATCAACAATTTCTTTTGTAGGGTTCCTTATCTGCAGGATGCCTTGAAAATAATTACTAGCCAATTCCTTTTTCTTTTTTTCTTTCTTCTCTATATTCTCTGTAAGAGATTTCTTTCTTCTGCTTCTTCGCATAATCTTTCTCTTGCCCATAATCCCATTTATATAGAGCTAGTTTTTAAAAGTTTAGGGTGAAAATAAAGCAAAACCTTAAAAAGCACAGGTATTTTGGTTTTGAAAATGAGTAACGATTGGAAGAAAATCTTGAAGCGTATCTGGAGATTCATCTGGCACGATAACAGTGTATGGAGCTGGATCGTGAACATCATTCTTGCTTTTGTCATAATAAAATTCTTAGTGTATCCTGGCCTGGGTCTATTGTTAGGAACTAATTATCCAATAGTCGCCGTTGTGAGCGGAAGCATGGATCATCATCTTACTTCATCAGGAGAGATCTGCGGAAACTATCCAATGAATTATGACAATAATCTGCAGGATTTCTGGACTGTTTGCGGTTCCTGGTATGAAGAAATAGGCATCACATCTCAGCAATTCCAGGAGTTTTCATTCAAGAACGGATTCAGGAGAGGAGACATAATCGTGCTCAAGGGCAAAGACCCAAAAGATATAAATATTGGTGACGTAATCGTGTTCTCAGCAAATAATCCTAGAATAAAAAGTGATCCGATCATCCACAGGGTTGTCGACTCTACAGAAACAGAAGGAACTTACATTTTCCAGACAAAAGGCGACCATAACAAGGACAGTTGGGATGACCAGGTGATTGGCGAGACAAGGATCTCAGAGAACAGGATTTTAGGTACAGGCTGGTTCAAACTGCCATGGCTTGGTTATCTGAAGATTGGTTTTGTCGATTTGATAAATTTGTTAAGGTGATAACGTATGAAATTTTGTCCGAAATGCAAATCATTGATGCTTCCAAAGAAGCATGGTAATAAAGTGGTGATGACGTGCACACAGTGCGGTGCATCAGACGATAAAGTCGAGAGCGTAGTCTTGAAAGAGGAAGTTAAGAAGAAAGGCAGGGCAATAGAAGCTATCGAGCCTGACAAGGAAGAGACACTTCCTACCACAAACGAACGCTGTCCAAAGTGCAATCATACAGAAGCGCAGTACTGGCTTCTGCAGACAAGGATGTCAGATGAGGCACCTACCAAATTTCTAAGATGTACTAAGTGCAGGTACACATGGCGAGAATACTAGCTGACTATATCAAAGACAATAAGCTGCAGATTCACATAATCCCTAATTCTGACAAGAACGAGATTATAGGCTGGGATGACAAGAAAAAGGAACTAAGGATAAAGATAAATGCTCCGCCTGAGAAGAACAAGGCCAATGCAGAACTGCTTAAGTTTTTGAAGAAAAATTTGAAACATAAAGTAGAAATCATAAAAGGACTAAAAAGCAGGACAAAGACAATATTAGTGTATTAAACTTCAGTCCACCAGTTCCTCCTTTTCAGGAAGATCCTTCAACTCTTTCTTATGGACCAAATCTCCATTCATATTAAAATCAAAAAGATTTCTGCTGTTTATCATTGCTTTGTAACTTATCTTTGCCATTTCCATACACCTCTTTTTTAATAAAACTCTTCCTCGATTACAAACTTTTTGTAAGCGTCCTTGTTCCTTGTGTTCGCAATGAACAGATCATAGCATTCGCGCGAACAGATGATGATTTCATCTTCACTATTGGTGGCGATATTGCGGTCACTGTCTAGTCCAGAAGCAATCCCCTGATCAAATGACAGACTCTTCCCGCAGACATAGCACTCATTCTTCATTTCCCTCACCTTCCAACTGAAATCCTCTTTTTCAGAACATAATTTGGAAAGCGTAAAAGATATTTAAATTAGATTAATGTAAAAAATATAGTTTCTGTTAGCTTAATTATCTGATGGAGATTCAGGGAAAAATCTATTGAATCACTGAACAAAGCTCAATTCTGTTTTGTTCAAAAAAAAGCTCCAAAAGAAGTTTTGGCTAGTACTATTCAAGAGTCGTATTACTTGAGTTGCTCTCCCCAAGATAGTAAAGAATCCAGACTATGGTCGATAATTTCTCCAGTTTTCGCATGAATCTTAACATTGAGCGTATTATACGTGCTAGTGACAACAGTCAGGTTCCAGACCGGAGATTTTTCAAGCTCTTGCAGCAGGACAACCATCTTCACTGTCATATTTCCAGGATATTTTTCTTTCTGGAATTTGATCTGTTTCTTTAATGCTTCATCAAAATTAAGCTCTAGCTCTTCAATCTTCAACTCGCCCACAACATGCTCTTCTTTCTTCAACGGCTTGCTCTCGCTCACATTAATAGTTCCATCCTGCATCAGCTCAAACACGATTATCACATCTTCTTTCTTGTTATAGAAACCCAGCTGCCAGTTTCCAATTCTGTCAAGCTTATTGTCAAGCATTGCAAAGAAATGCGCAAGATAATCAATCCTGTCTTTTTTGTCTGCATATTCTGAGCTATTGACAACAGCAGAATATAATTCTTTAATATCTGCAGATTCCATACTCAATTGGAATTCTTCTGGCTATTTAATCTTTTTCACATAACCTTTAAAAACAGTCTTTGAAATCACATCATGCATGTTAACTAAAGAATCAAGACAGACACTGGAAAAACAGCAGTACGGCATCGCAGGCAGGCATAGTGCTGTCAAGATATGTTCATGGACAAAAAAGAGCATAAGGAATGAGGATGTGTGTTACAAAGAAAAATTCTATGGTATAAAATCGCACAGATGCATGCAGATAACTCCAAATCTTGCCTGCTGCAACAGATGCATCTTCTGCTGGAGAGATTTGAGCACTCCCACTGTCACAGAATGGAAAAAAGAATGGCAGATAGACAGTCCTGAAGAGATTTTCCTGAAATGCCTGGAAGAGCACAGAAAACTTTTGATAGGTTTCAGAGGCAATGAAAAAGCAGACAAACAAAAGCTGGCAGAAGCGTTCGAACCAAATCAAGTCGCGATCTCATTGTCAGGAGAGCCTGTCCTTTATCCAAAGATCAATCAGCTGATAAAATTGCTGAAGGAAAAAGGCATGAGTACTTTTCTTGTTACGAACGGCCAGTATCCAGACATCCTAGAAAATATAGAGCTTCCAAGCCAATTATACATCTCGATTGACGCACCAAATAAAGAATTGTTCGAAAAGATAGAACAATCTGCACATCCTGATGCTTGGGAAAGATTCAATCGGAGCCTTGAAGCTGTGCGTAAATTAAAATGCAAGACTGCTGCACGAATCACGCTAATCAAAAATGTCAATATGGAAGATCTTGACGGCTATAAGCAATTGATACAAAAAGCAATGCCGAATTACATAGAAGTCAAGGCTTACATGTTCGTGGGAAGCAGCAGGCAAAGACTCACCATAAAACACATGCCATATCATGAAGAAGTAAAGCAGTTCGCAATCGAGCTGGAAAAAATACTTCCTGATTACAAAATAGTTGACGAAAAAGCAGAAAGCAGAGTAGTCCTATTAGAGAAAATCAAGGATTAAAGTTCAAAAAACATTCCCTTCCATCCTGGATTCACAATCTTTGTTTTTCCTATCTTGTCCTTTTTGCCTTCATTCTCATGCAAATGACCGCACAGCATGAGGTCAGGCTGGAACTTTTGAACAAACTTCCGCAATGTCTTGCACCCTGCACTGCTGCCGTGTATCTGGTCTAGTTTTGTATTATGCGGCGGAGCGTGCGTGAAAAATACAACTTTTAATTCCTCGTACATCTTCTTCATCTTGTTCAACTGTGCTTCGAATTTCTTTCCCACAGGTTCAAACTTAGGATTTTTCAGTGCAAAACCTCCTCCGCCATAGCCAAAGAAAACCACCTTGCCTTGATGGAAGTGTTTCTCGTGAAGATTAGTGATGTAAGGATATTTCTTGCACGCCTTTTCCATCAACTCATTGGTCTCATGATTTCCATACACGATCAATACAGGAATCTTCAACTGATTTAGTTCTCTCAAGAAATGATCAAGCTTGCTGCCGAATACAGTGAGGTCTCCGCCACAGACAATGATTTCTGGTTTTTCCTTCTTTATCTTTGCCAGATCTTTCTTAAAGACTGCTTCATCTCCATGAAGGTCGTAAAACGCATATATTTTCATAATAGAAACATCTGCCAACCATGCTTTAAAAAACTTTTCATAAATATCGCAAAATTTAAATACCCAAAGCCTTTGCAGTAAATACAAGATGGATGACATTACTATAAGGCTCAATAGCAGAACGATTGAGAGAGTCATATGGATAATTGTTGTCATATTTCTTCTGGTAATTCTTATTTGGACAAATTGGGAAGACGGTTCAGGAACAATCAAGGATAAACTTGACAAAGAAATTGAAATTAAAGAAGAAATAGAAATCGAAGAAACACCCGAAGGGGTTGAAATAGAAGAAGATATAGAAGAGACTATCGAAGAAACAGAAGAGATTGATGAAGAGGAAGAAGAACCGCCTGAAGAAGAGGAGGAAGAGGAAGAAATTGATGAAGATGCAGCGACTGCAACAGAAGGCACGATTGTTTTCACAGTAGGGACTCCTGAAAAGGTCAACAGGATAAGCACAGGCGTGAAAAAGACCCAATATCTGTTGAAAAGCGAAGATTTCGCATCTTTGGAAGCCATATATTTCAAGATAGACAATAACAAGAAGGATTTCATTCCTACTATCAATGTCTATGTTTATGACAGCGATGATACCAAGCAGGAATATATGGAAACTATAACCTTTGTGGGTGAAAGCGAGAAAGGCAAGATCCTGGAAAAGATAGAAAAAATACACGTATCATTCAATGAACTTGACAAGACAAAAACTTTTGAAGTTGAGCTGGTTGATGAAGGAGTCACTGTAAAGACCTATAAAAAGACCTTTAACTTTGGCTAGATTCTCTATTTCTATAGATTGTAATAATCTTCTAACACGATTTTATCTAATTCTTTAAGATTTTTTGCTATGAACAATCTTCCTTTTCCTATTGCTGAAATCTTTTCTGCCAATTTCTTCCCTTCCTTATCAAGATTAAGTCCTACCACGCTCACAGTGATTCCGTGGGCGTCTGCCAAGCTGACTGCGCTCAAGGTTTCTTTCTCAGGCTCTTCTCCAACAGTAGGCAGGGCGTCTGTCAATAAGATGAGATGTTTGGTGGTTTCCCCTTCACCGAACATGCCTATTGCTTTCTTTATTGTCAATGCAACATCTGTCTGTCCTGTGACTCTTATCTGTGTGATCTCTTTCAATATCATATCAAATTCATAAGTGGGGGATAGTGTGCTTTTTACATCCTCTCCAAAAACAATAACCCCTACCTTATCCTTCTCTTCTATTGCCTTGAACGCGAGAGCAATGCCTGCTTTTTTCGCAGCATTGATCTTGTCTCCTTTCATGCTTGCTGATGAATCCAAAGCATATATAACTTCTATCTCGCCCTTGCTCTGCCTGTTATGGACCTTGAGATCATCCATTATCAATGTACCATGCCCTCGCCTGACAGCTGTCCTTATGGATTTCTTCACACTGATGTCTCTGTATCTCGCGTCTCTTGAATATTGTTTAACATCCTGCTTTGTACCGTGCCTATCCGGCTTGACATGCAATTTCTCGCCTAACTGTCCTGCAGGCACGAGTTTATCCAATTCCTCCATGTAAAGAACCAAGCTGGCAGCTTCTATCCCTTTCTCAGTGACCTGTTCATCTTTATCCAAGAAACCCTTATCCTTCAATTGGTCTATCTTTTCATTGATCCTTTCTTTCAATTCTCTCTGGAATTCAGGGACCTTGATATTTTTCTCTACATACTTAGGATCATAGCCAGTCAATCTGCGGATGAAACGTTCGCCAAATAACTTTTTCGCAAGACTATAGTTATCGACAAAACGTTCAAACATCATGTCAGGCATGAAACCCCCCATTCCCTGATTGAAAGCATCAGCAATGAGTTTGCCATCTTCTATAACATCCTTGTCATTCTCCAGAACACTCTTCATCAATTCAGAACCGTAGCCCAGCTTACCTTCTACTTCCTCTGCTTCACTATACTGCTCTATCTCTACGTTCTCTTCCTGTTCCTGTTCACCCAGCCTCTCCTTCTTCCTTGCTGGCCATCATGCTTCTATACTGGGCATTGCTCTGTAGAAATTTCTCCAACTCTTCTTTGATGAATGCGCTCACATCCTTAAGATATTTGATAGACGGCTTTAATTTTATCCTATGCCTAAGCACGCTTATCATGCTATCCTGTATGTCTTCATAACTTACTTTTTTCCTGTTGCTGAGATAAGCATTGCTCTGCGCCCTCTCATACAAACCGATGGTTGCCCTGACACTAGGCTTCCTTTCAAGATCCTTGCTGTTCCTCAAAGTCCTGACAAACTCAATCATCACATCTATCAGATTTTCAGGAAACTCAACATCAACAGATTCTCCGCTCTTTGCAATTATTTCTTTCTCAATCTTCAGGCTGTCTGGATAGTCCATGTAAACAAGATCAAACCTGTCCATGAAAACTTCTGACAATCGTTCAGTTCCTGCGAAATCTTCAGGATTCATCGTGCCGATAAAGATGAAGTCTGCAGGAAGATCAATGGCATAGCTTCCTATTGTTGCGCAACCTTCTTCCAATACTTGAAGCAAAGAATTCTGCAGTTTCTCAGGGCATCTGTTTAGTTCGTCAAAAAACAAGACTCCTTTATTTGCCTTGAATATCTTTCCTGGCGTGAAAGCTTCCATTGACAACGGTCCATACTTTATTGCTTTCAGCGGGTCAATGTCTCCAAGAAGATCCTCAGATGTAAGATCCGGACTTCCTTGTATCCTGATGAAACGCTGTTCACCGCTTGCTTTTCTTGTCTCAAAATTCTTGTTCTTTTTCTTTTTCTCAATACAAGCAGGACACAATGGCTTGTCTGGCGTACAATGATATTCGCAATCCTTGACAACTTCAATCTCAGGAAGGATTGCTGCAAGATTCCTCGCGAGCGTTGTCTTACCAATGCCTGGCGGACCGACAACGATCACGTGTCTGTTCATGATTAAGGCAGACTTCAATTGCTTCTTGACACTAGTCTGGCCAATAATCCAATCAAAATTTTCTTTTACAAGTTGGTTTTTAAATTGGGTTGGGATTGCCATTTTATACGCCTTAACTTTAATCATGGAAAGTTTATAAAACTGATGTTTTTTCAGTCGAAGAATTTTTCAGAAATCGACAAAAAAGCATAAACATTATAAAGGCCGAATACCTAAATATTACAATGACAAAAAGGGGCGGTTTTTTTACTATTGATGATATAGATTTCAATAATAAGATAGTTCTTCTGCGCGTGGATTATAATGTGCCTCTTGACAATAAAGGAAAGATCGTAGATGATACCAGGATAAAAAAAACCTTGCCTACGATCAAGCTTCTTCTCAGGAAAGGTGCTAAACAGATAATCATCATCAGTCATCTCGGCAGGCCAAAGAGCAAGAAAGAATCTAAATACAGCTTGAAAAAGGTCGCTACTAGGCTGCAGATATTGATCAAGAAGCCTGTGAAGTTTGAAAAAGCCACGCTCAAGGATAGAATATTAATGCTCGAAAATCTCAGGTTCAATAAAGGAGAGGAAAAAAACGACAAGCAGTTCGCAAAAAAACTGGCCAAGATGGCAGACCTCTATGTGAATGATGCTTTTTCTAACAGCCACAGAAAACACGCCAGCATGTGCGCAATAACTAATTACCTTCCGGGCTGTGCCGGCCTGCTCTTGAAAAATGAAATTGAAGTGATGCAGAATGCAATAGATAAGCCAAAACGACCGTTTGTCGCGATCGTCGGGGGAGGAAAGATAAACACTAAACTGCCGCTGATGAAAACAATGGTGAAAAAGGCAGACAAAGTGCTGGTCGGAAGCTCGATTGCACAGGCTTTGAAGAAAAAGAAATCCATCAAAAACAAGAAGATACTATTTCCTGTAGATTTTATAGAAAAAGATTCAAAATACTATGACATTGGTCCAAAGACAATCAAAGGATTCACAAACATTATAATGAAGGCAAAAACAATCTGCTGGAATGGCCCTGTTGGATGGTACGAGAAAAAAGAATATGAAAAAGGTACAAAAGCAATCGCCAAGGCAATAGCCGTTGCCACAAAAAAGAACAAGGCAATCTCGATCGCAGGCGGAGGAGAGACCGGAGAAGCTATCAAGAGATTTAAATTGACAAACAAATTTACACACGTAAGTACTGGCGGAGGTGCCAGTTTGATGCTCTGGCAGGGAAAAGAACTGCCTGCAATCAAGGCCCTGAAACAGAGCTATCGCAAGTTCAAGAACAAATTCTGAGCAAATCCAAGGGCAGAATATAAAAATATTTATAAACCAAAAAGGATTTTATATATAAATACGAAAGAGGTGAGGCAGTGGAAAGCATATTCATTAGTCTAGCAATAATTATTGTAGCGACTACTTTTATCGGTTATGTAATGAGACTCCTAAAGCAGCCATTGGTTCCTGCCTATGTTCTTGCAGGTCTTGCACTGGGTCCGAGCGGTCTGATCCTTATTGCGAACAAGATCAATATTCCTGCAGTCACTACTGCTGTAAAAGCGATAACTATCTCGAACAACGACATTGTAAACACTCTTTCTGTAATGGGTATCGCACTGATGCTGTTCATTGTAGGACTTGAAATAGATTTCAAAAAGTTGAAATCAGTCTCATTGATAAGCACTCTCGGAGGAAGTATCCAGATTGTCATCATGTTCGTGATAGGTTATCTTGTTGCATCCATTCTGGGCTTTGTGCAGCTCCACGCAACTTATCTAGGACTAGTGCTTGCATTCTCTTCTACAGTCATTGTCATCAAACTGCTTTCAGACAAGAGAGAACTGGATACTCTGCACGGCAGGATTGTAGTAGGCATATTGTTGGTTGAGGATATATTTGCGATCATTGCAATCTCCATCATCTCGACCAGTAACGGCGGATCTTTCCATACACTAGTACTTCCTCTACTAAAGGCCTTGGTCGTGTTCGGGGTAGCAATCTTTGCTGGCAAATACATCTTTCCCTCAATGTTCAAGTTCGCAGCAAAGAGCAGTGAATTATTATTTTTACTAGCAGTCGCGATCTGTTTTCTTTTCGCTTCAGTATTCAATATACTAGGCTTATCAATCATCATCGGCGCGTTCATCGCAGGCGTGGCATTAGGTAACTTGGAATATAACATAGAGATAATAAGCAGGATAAAGCCTTTAAAGGATTTTTTCGCCACAATATTCTTTGCATCGCTTGGTCTTCAGCTATCAATAACAGCACTGAAAGACATCTGGCTCCCACTCATAGTTTTCATAATAATAATACTTCTTTTAAAGCCTTTCATCACCTTCATGATCTGTTCTGTGTTCGGCTATAAAAAGAAAGTAGGATTTTTGTCAGCCATAACCCTATCCCAGACAAGCGAATTTTCATTAATAATTATCAGCACAGGTTTGGCTCTTGGCCACGTGACAAAATCCATCTTTGGCATGGTCATCCTGCTCGCCATCGTCACAATGGTCACCACGACATATAAAGTACAGTACGATCACAAATTATACAGGAAACTGGCCAAAAAACTAAGCTTCTTCGAAAAAATGATTCCTGTGAAGCACGGTCTTGAATATGTAAAGCAAAAGCAGCATGAAGTCGTGCTCTGTGGTTATAATAGGATAGGCTCTGTAGTCTATGGAACATTAAAGAAATTGAAAAAAGAAATCCTTGTTATAGATTATAATCCAGAAGTCATCTCGAAACTGATAGACAAGAAGATTCATTGCATCTATGGCGACATTGGAGATATTGAGATCATAGAAAGGATGAACCTGAAAAAGGTCAAGATGATAATCTCTACTGTCCCTGACACGAGCGAGAATCTTCTATTGATAAGGAAAGCAAAAGAATACAATCCTAATATCATAGTTCTTGTAAGATCAAGCCATGTTGATGAAGCTTTGAAACTATACGATCATGGCGCAGATTATGTGATTTTGCCTCACATAATAGGAGGGGAACATGTAAGCGTACTTCTTGAGAAGTTCGGCAAGGTCGAGAATGTGGTCAAGGGAAAGATCAAGCACATCATGGCTTTGAAAAAACACAAAGAAACCTGAAGAGATCATAATCAAAAATCAGGAATAATTACAAGTTCTTCTTCACAACAAGAGGACTTTTCTTTTTTATCTTTGATATAATCTCTTTCAAAGATAGCAATTTTTCTTTTGCACCGAGATGGCTTATCACACTCTCTGCTTCAACCTGCCCTAATTGGAGGCAATACTCCAGAGGTTTATTCTTTATCATGCCTGTAATGACTCCTGAAGCGAACGCGTCTCCTGCACCTGTAGCTTCTACTATCTTGACACCTTTTGCCTTTACAAAATAAAGTTCAAAACCATTGCTCGCATAAGCACCTTTAGGTCCTTCTGTGATACATACTATTTTCGGACCTGAACTATGCAATTTCTTCATCTGTTTGCTAACGATAGTCTGCTTTGTCAAAAGTTTTGCTTCGTTATAATTGAGAACAAGCACATCTACATTTCTCAGCAAACGTGCAAGAAAGCGAGGTCCTTTCGCAGCGAGATACGTGCTGGTGTTCAGTGCAACCTTTATTTTGTTCTTCTGGGCAAAGGCTGCCAATTTTTCCTGTGTTCTATAGGCGCTGCCAAGCATTGTCCCGAAATAAAAGAATTTTGGCTTATCTTTCTTGATCTTGCTTATCTTTATGTCCTTGTACTTAAGATCATCATTGCTTCCTTTATGCACAAGTATTGTCCTGTCATGCCCGTACGCATCCAAAATAACACTATACCCTGAATGCCCTCTTTGAACAAGCATGCTTGTGTCAATCTTTTCTTTTTCCAGGGCAGAACGGATCTGTTCGCTGTTATCATCCTTTCCTATGTTACCCATCACGCCCGTCTTCAGGCCTAAACGAGAAAAAGCAACTGCAGTGTTGCTCGCGCCGCCTCCGGTATCGAACCTCATCTTCTTGATCAAAATCTTGCTGCCAAAAGGCACGTGCACTAATCCTTTCTTCTTGTCCTGGAAAAGCCTGTTCTCTGTATCTACAAAAACATCAACATTTGCTCCGCCGACACAAATTACATCAAACATTTTATTTCCTTGCTCTTCTCTTGACTGCAAAGTAATAGATTATCGCTCCTACAGGTATAAATAATTGTATCAGGACTATTATTACTATCCATACTGTCTTCTGGCCTTCTTTGGCAAAATTTCTTTTTGCGCAATCTATCAGCATCAAGAGCCAGAAAATAAAGAAAGCTATCAATATCGCGAATATGATCAATGCAGGGAATAAAACTGCAGATCCAGAGGATTCTGGTTCTGTTTCTTCTTCCAAGATGAACTCTTCCTCAATAGGTTCTGGTAATGGCGGAAGTTCTTCTGCAATCTCAGGAACAACAGGAACTTCTTTCAAGAAATTGACGTTTCTGTGGAAGAAGTTCCTGTTGTTCCTGAGATTGCAGAAGAACTTCCGCCATTACCAGAACCTATTG
>JAHWIA010000015.1 GCA_019322855.1 Candidatus Woesearchaeota archaeon
TTCGTCTACTTTTCTCTTTGTTTCGTCTTCGTCGTCCTGGTCGTCATCGTCTGTATCATAGTCTTCATCTTCGAATAATTTCTTCTTCTTAGCCATTTTATTCTACCTCCTATTGATTCTTAATCTATTAGATTTTTAGAATAAGTTCCCTGACCACCCCGATTGCGAGCGCTCTTTTCATGTAAAGTTTGTCTTTTGTTTTACATATGACGGCAAAACCGTTGAAGGAGTGTATTGCACGAACTTGTATTTAAAGCTTTCTCAGAGGCAAAATTATGTGACAAATTTAGTCTCTGTTTGACAAAAACGACACAAAAAAGTCGATTTCAAAGAAAGAAAAAAAAGAAAAAATTCAATTTCTTGTGTTCAAATAACCGACCACCTTTTCAAGATAATTCTTTATCTTGCCCGGGTCCGGTCTTGAACAACCTGCATTTATTCTGAAATGGTTTGTAGGCTCATTCCTGTCCAAACCCATGATGAAGAGCATTACATCCTCATTTCTTTTCTTTGGGTTTGATGTCAGGGATATTGTTGTGTCCACGTATGTCTTCTTTTCCTCTACTTCTGTGCCTAGTCTGTATTCTATGTCATATTTGTGGTCTACTTTTGTGTTCCATCCCATGTCAGAACCTGCCTTGAGAAGTGCATCCTCAAGAACTCCGTATTCAACTTCTGTTCTTAGCTTTACTTTAAAGTCGTCCATTGTAAGAAATTTTTCTTATCTTATAATTAAATAGATGACGAGAATAAGTCCGGAATATTTACGTTTGAAACAAAAACCTTTATTAATAATCAAGACATAAAACCAATCACGGGGGTGTTTACATGAAGAAAACAATAGCAATACTATTGCTTCTATTATTGGGATTGACTGTTCTGGTAGGATGCGGAACGCAGACACTGGAACCTGCAGAAGATGGAGAAGTACAGGAAAAAGCTGTAAAGAAAACTGTTGAAGAGCCAGAGGAAGAAGAGTTCGATTTCTCGCAGCCGCCTGCACTGCCGGAGGAATGAAAATGAAACTATTAGCTATACTAACAATCATATTTTTGTTGGCTGTGACCTTTGCAGCTGCAGACGAATTCAGCGACTGTCCAGGCCCTAAAAGGACAGTACGAGGCACTGTCTGGCTGACAGAGGGAGACTCATGGTCCATGCTGCGGCCTTTATCAGGCATAACCGTGACAGTCGAGAGCAAGTGCGGCTTCAGTTACGAGAATGTTGTGTCTGACATTGACGGCGAATTCTCGATAGATGTCCAAGGGCCTATAACACTGGACATAAAGAAAGGACAGCAATACTTCGGTTATGGAAACTACCTGCATAATAAGAATAATGACGTTGACATGAGAGTGCAGGAAGGCAGAGAGGTATTCGTGAACGTACTAAATCCAAGATACAAGAACTATCCTAGATCAAAGAACATTCTTGAGTGCGAGGACGGTGAAGTGCATCATTTCTGGCACCCGCAGATCTATCTGACAAGGTCGATGGGAGATTGTGTCCTGACTGCGCATGATGGAGTAAAAGCATTCCAGGGAGACATAAGCCTTGATACTGCAGGAGCCAACTTTGATGTCAAGCTTGACAAGAAAGCAGACGAGATCAGGATGCCGAAGCTAATAGCAAAACCGTCAGAGACTGTCTTCAGGATAAATAAAGGATGGAACCTTATCCCGTACGGTATGATAGGAAACGGCAGGACAACTTGCTTCTATAATGATGAGAAACCTTTCTCATTCTTCTACGAGCCATTGACAAAGACCTTCAAGCAGGGAAGAGTGGAAGAATTCTATGAAGCCCTCTATGAAAAGGAAGCAGAATGGATGGAAGAGAACAAAGACATGATCATCATGAATTTCGGTCTGGGAACAATGTGGTTCGCAAGCCCTGTTGACTGCGAGATCTTGTTTGAGATGCCTGAGATTCCTGCTGAGATAGAACATAAATTGTTCAAAGGATGGAACTTCCGTTACGTAGAAGAAAGACTGGTAGGTTCTACATTGGAAGAAGTCGGTAGAAGCTGTGAGATAGAAAAAGCTTACAGGTTTGACAGTGAGAACCAGCAATGGGAAAAGATAGGTTCAAGAGAACCATTGGATGAGTATGCAAT
Source organism: Candidatus Woesearchaeota archaeon (assembly GCA_019322855.1). Taxonomy (GTDB): domain Archaea; phylum Nanobdellota; class Nanobdellia; order Woesearchaeales; family WJKV01; genus WJKV01. The sequence continues at coordinate 2,117 of JAHWIA010000015.1, forward strand.
GGGCTTTATCGTGAAAGTGGCTGATGATTGCACATTGACTGCTTTCAACCAAGGCTTCATACCGCCTGCTCTCCCGGAATAGAACGTTCGAAACAATACTGCCTGTCAGTGTCAGGACTGAGTTCCCTATACTTAACATAGCCGGGCCAGTCCTGGAAAGGTGCTGATCTCTTCAGCATCTCATTTGCATTTTCTTTGCATTCTTTTATTTTTGCATCAACAGCTTCTCTTAGCGCAGGAAAATAGCCGTGTTGCTTGCCAAGTCCAAGAAGCGCTTCAAGCTCTAAGAAACTTACACCAAGTCTTGGAAGAAGTTCGTCCCTTACTTCTGTGACAATGTCTTTTGGAAATCTGTCGTCCAACCTGCTAAGGTCCATTGCTTCATATCTCTTTTTCATGCCTTCGTATCTTTTCCTTACCGGAGCCCAGTCCTCTGCGATCATGTCAAGCTCTCCTGTCTGGATGTCCTGAACAATCAAGTCTAGATACGACCTGAATATGCCTATGCTGTTCTTATAGCCACCCACATCAATCATGCGCCAAAGGCCTATTTCTTCTTGTTTCATGCTTTTGGCCTTCAAACGGGGCCTTTATAAAGCTTTCGTCTCTATTTAGTGACTATTCTATATACAGAACCTTTAAATATGGTGAAGACTGTCCAATATACCAACCTATATATGGAGGTCATTATAATGGCAAAAGGATACAGAAAAGTAAATTGGGTTTTGGTCCTTGTTCTATCTATCCTATTTGGACAGCTGGGAGTAGATAGGTTCATCATGGGACAAGTTGGATTCGGTATCTTGAAACTGATCACGCTTGGAGGTTGCGGAGTCTGGTGGCTTATAGACATCATATTGATCGCGACAAAATACAAGTTCAAGAATATCGAATGGGTTGAATAAATCCATTTTTTTCTTTTCTTTTTTTTAAAATGAAACTCAAAAAAATAATTCTGGATCACATCGGTTTTAATTCTGCGTTTTCAAGATTCTTTAATCTCAGTTTTATTCTGGGTTTCTTGGCAGTGTATCCAACTTCTGCTTTGGGAAAACTGCCGTTCAAATGCGTGTTCAAGAATTTTATTCTTCCTATAGTTTTCCGCGGCAACTGTCCCACAACCGGGTTGTTTGCAAACTGCGAATGCCCTGCGTGCGGTCTGACACGGGCGATGTCACGGCTGATGCACGGCGACCTTGCTGGTGCATGGGGTTTCAACAAGCTGGTATTTCTGGTCTTTGCAGTGATGCTTGTGTTGATAGTCTATAATCTAGTTCTGTTCATCAAAGAATACAAGAAGACAGGAAAGATCTATTTCTCTTGAGGAGCTTTTTTCAATGCCATAGACTCAAGCATCTTATAGTATTGCTTAAAGGATTTTGCAGCATCTTCAGATAATATCCTTACGCAAACAAATGGCTGCATAAAATTCAAAACGATTCCTTTGTCATAGATCCAAAGAACATTTGGAGAGTTGTATTTCTTTGGCAGGAATTTAATCGAAGTATGCTTCAATGATTTAAGGAATTTTATCCTTCTAGGATAATAGTCCTCATTAACGATGTGGTGAAATGTCACTTTCTTCTTTACCCTTGTCTCGTGCCATTGCTTTACCCATCCTTCACCAAGAGTAGGCGCATAGTCTTTAGGCACACCAAGCACATAAAGGTTTTTTGTGTTATTGATCATGTCAGTCATCATTCTCCTTGCACCCATAATGCCTTCAAACACTGCCACGTTCGTGGAAGGTTTTGCAGTCAATTGGAGGACTTTGAGCTCAGGCAAGATTTTCTGCAGTTCCAGTTCTTTGGCCTTCATTAGCGTCATCAATTGTTCAGGATCAAGAACTTCATAATATTTGACCTTCTCTTTCAAGAAATAGCCTATCAAACTTCTTTTGACTAGTTTGTTAAGCGCATCATAAACATTAGGTCTGTGCAGCCGGGTTCCTTTTGCGACATCGACCGCTGTAGAAGGACCTAATTCCAGAAGCTTAAGGTAAGTGATCACCTCGTTTTTGCTCAATCCAAGCTCTTCAAGTACTTTTTCTTTCATTGTTGTTGCATTTACTACTACCATTAGTTGTTGTATCTTCTACTATTTAAGTTTATATGGAAAGCTGGCCATAATAGATGTATGAAAAAACTCAATATGAGGAGGAAAACAAAATGACAAACAAATTACAAGAACTGGAAAAATTGCTTAAAGAAAAATCAACCAAAAAAGAGAGGGATATTGAACAGAGCAGGCCGGACCTTGCTCCTAAAGGCATCTATTATGAGATCGCAAAGGCATTGCTGCCTAACTTGCACAATAAATTGATAGAGATGCTGGACAGAAGCATGCAGAAGATAGATGGCCAGAAGACTCTTGTGGTAGTAGGTCCTGGAAAGGATGTCCTGCCGTATTCTGAAAGACTGGAGACAGTCAGGGCCATACTTGGAGATTCAAATATAGTATTGATGGACTATAATGATGAGATCTGCAGGGAGATACCTAAGAAACTGGAAGAGAAAGGCTTCAGCAATTATTATTCATTAGAGAATGTTGTTGGGGAATTCGATCCGAGAAAAAAGAAGAACACTGTATTCATACAGGCGCAGAACATAATTGACGGATACGCAATGCCTGACAACAGCGTGTCATTCATTGACATGACAGTCGCAGTGCACCACGCGACCCAGTATGAAGAAGACATCTACAAGTTTGCAAAAGAGGCACTGAGAGTGCTTCAGCCTGGCGGATACTTGCATGTTGGAGAGGGAAACGCTGACATGAAGTACAGCGAGACCAAGCTTAAGAAGATCGCAGAAGATGTGATCAAGTCAGGAGAAGAAGGAGTCACAGTGATTGACGCCAGATATCAGTTCGCTGCGCCTCGAAAATGGTACTTCAAGAGAGAAGAGCAGAAGGACGAGGAAGGCAAGGATCTGGTGACAGCTGCGAAGACTGACGAAGAATCTGCCGGATCAAGTGTCGTAAGGATCACTGACACAGGAATGGTAGAGATCAGTGCAAAAGATCCTGAAAGATTGTACAGTTATTTTGCAAACGAGAGCAAAGGCGGATACAAGCAGATTTCAAAGATCAGCAAGAGCAACCTGCCATTGTCTTTGGAAAAAGATACAACTGTTGTATTGCCATTCATAGATGCATCGATCGAAGCTGACTTCCAGGGAATGATCGTTCCTGTAAGACAGTATTACAGCGGCAAAGGAGGCATCATAGAAACAACCCTTGAAAGGATGAAGGATCCTAACGACAGGGAAAAGTTCATGAAAGCCATCCTTAAAGAGCAGAGCGATGCAGAACGAGGACTTGTTGAGTTCTACTCAACCACGTACATGGTCCGTGACAACCTAGAGAGAGCAGGCTTCATAATCGAAGACTCGCCGTTCACAACAGACGGACCATTCGCAAACATCCTGGCAAGAAAGCCAGGATCCTCCAATGGAGGTGGAGAAAAATGATACCTGAAAAATTAGAATATGAAGAACTTTTAGAAGGAATAGTAGAGGCGATAGACAGCTGCAGGACTCTTAGCGAGCAGATAACCAATGCACGTAACATCTATGACAACTGTGAGAAGTTAAGGGCATTAGGCGCTGAATTCGACTACGTTGTTGTGAGAGAAAGACTTGAACAATTATTGAAAACAAGAGAACTGGTCAGACAGAAACTGGAAAATTCAAGGAAAAAGAGCCTGGACACTGAATTGGTCGATATTGCTTTGCTTCTGGGTTTCGACTGGACAGAACCAGAGCCAAGACCTGTCTCAAGGGTCTTGGACAGAGCAAGGCAGATCGCATACGACTTCAACAAAAACAATCCTTGGTATCCTGTTGAATCAGGATATGAAACAGCAAAAATTACCTTGCAGGATATTGGTCAAGAGGGTTCTGTAGAAGTTCTTGACAGCTGTTTGTTTTGGCTGGAAAAATTCTACAGGCCGGCAAGAGAGATCTGTGACATCTGCGGCAGCGAAGAAGAAAAACTAGAAGCTCTGCGAAAAGGCAGGCTGTATTATGAAGGAGTGAACCGAAAATTCCTGGAAGTCAATTACTATTTTGACAGCTTGATGAAAGGAGACACTGTTGACAAGAAAAAGGCTGCTGATTTTTTTGCAGGAATCGGCGCTGACAAGTCTTGGGACGAATCTCAATTGGAAAGTTTCGCAGCACAGAAACTGAAGGAGATCCAGACACTCAGGGACACCACTACCTTGGCTGTACAAGACTCTGTAGCTTATGCCAGAAAGCAGGACGAAAGCAGCCCTGAAATAGAAAAGCAGATGGCTTACTTTGACGGTCTGCGGACTGTGTCTGACAAGCTTGAGGACTATCAGAAACGGTTCAGGAAACTTGTGCTGAGCGAGCCGAGCGAAGAGGAAGTTGACGCCTTTGCAGAAGAGGTCAGGAGAGAATTCCCTCTTGAACCTTACAGGACTTTTGTCTCAATGATTGAATGAGGTAAAAATGATTTCGCAACAAGAACTGAATGAAAAGATCAGGAAATTCATCCAGAAGGACGCGACTACTTTGAAATCCTTGGCAGACTTCCACTTCGAGGACTCGATGATAAAGCTGCCTATGGAGACAAAGGACGGCAAGATTTTCGAAGCGACCTTTTGCTACGGCTACAAGCGGAAGCAGTTCCTTGCTGCCTTGTCAGTCCAGATAGGCTGCCCGTCAAGATGCAAGTTCTGCCAGCTTGGCGAGAAAGGCCTGATCAGGAATCTCACTGACGATGAACTGATGGACCAGTTGAATCTTGTCCTGAAGACAGCCTATAAGAGGAACTATCCCATCTTCACCACTCCATTGAAACTGACATACGTCATGGGTGGAGAGCCTTTGGCAAACAATTACATCGTAAAGACTTTGAGAAGAGTGAAGGAAGACATACCATTGAAGCTGAAGATATCTACGATCTTTCCTCAGTCAGTGCTCGCTAACGGAACCTTCAAGGAGATAGTGGAGATCGCAAAAGACTATCCTAACATCTTTCAGTTCCAGATATCATTGAACTCGACAGACGAGAAGTACAGGCAGAGCTTGTGCACTATTCCATTGGCGAACTTCAAGGAGATAAGACAGGCTGCAGAATGCTGGTTCAAGAATGTGCCGAACCCTCGTAAGATAAACCTTACCTTTACCATCAGCGAAGAAACGCCGTTGGATCCTGACGACATCATAGATATTTTGCCGCCGAGCATGTTCGCGGTTCGTCTTCGTCCATGGGTCCCTACGAAAAGAGGGGAGCGTTACGGACTGAAGAAGATCATGGACAGCAAGTTCAAGCAGGCAAAGAAAAAGTTCGAGGACGCTGGCTATTGCTACATCCCAGGAGCGGCCGGCGAAGTGGAATACGACTTCAAGCTCGCACCAGGCGAGATTTTGAAAATTTATCCGATGATAAAGAATGGAGGTAAACAAAATGACAGTTAATGGAAAAGAATTGAAGGCTCTAAATCAGATCAGGAATCTTGCAAAAAAGAGTTTTGATGAGATGAAGAGAGACTTGGGCATTTATCTGCATAGCGAAGCTAAACCCTACATTAAAGTGAAGCAAGAAAATGGAAGGGTTACTGAGCTTTATCTTCAAAATTGCGGTTTGAAATATCTGCCAGCTGCTATAGGAGAATTAAGCGGATTGAATACTCTCCGTCTTAGGGAGAATTACCTGACAGACCTGCCTGACGAGTTGGAGAGATTGACAGAACTTGAAGACCTGCACCTTGGATTTAACAAACTAGAGGAACTTCCTGAAGTTGTGGGCGAATTAAGAAAACTGAAAGATCTCTTCATCTATTGGAATGAGATAGATAAACTTCCGGACAGCATCGGGAATCTAAAAAACTTGGAGTATCTCACTGCTATGGAAAATGAGATAAGGACAGTTCCTGAAAGTTTCGGGAATTTGCAGAATCTGAAAACATTGAACATGCGTATAAACTGCGTTCAAGAGATACCAGAAGCTATCTGCAACCTGAGAGCATTGGAAAAGATAGATTACAGCGGCAATGTAGGATTGACAAGAATCCCTGAAAACATTGGCAATTTGCAAAGCCTGAAATATCTCATACTCTGGTGCTGCGACAGCCTGACCCAAGTTCCTGAATCAATAGGAAATATTGATTCTTTTGTGGAATTGAATGTTATAAAAACAGGAGTGAGCAACTTACCAAGAAGCATGCTGAGACTGCCGAATCTCGAATACGTTTCATTCGATGGGAACAGGGAAGATCCTGTTGCAAAAGCACTAAAAGAAAAAGGAGTCGAAGTCTCAGACTGCTACTGGGAATGATGTTTCCACATCCGGAAAAAACAGGAATCAATGCAAGGGAAGCACTGCTTTCCTTGCGTTTTTATTTAGATAGATTTATTAACCATTTTGTATTTTTCTTTCAAAGAGGTGATTGCTATGAATGAGATCGTTGTCGCAGGCTTACTTGGTGGTATAGGCGGACTGGTTCGCGGGCTGGTAGGCATATTCAAGGCCATGAAACAGAAAGAACAATTAAATGCAAAGTACTATCTTCTTACTGTAATCATCGCTATCATAATAGGCGCGTTTACTGGCGTAGTTGTTTCAAAAGACTATCGCGTGAATCTTTTAGCAGGTTATGCTGGAATTGATATCTTAGAAGGATTATACAAAGGATTCAAGAGGTGAAATTAATGACATGGTTCAAGAAACACAGCGGAAGCAAAAAAAGCAAATTCCTGGGCTGGGGAGTTCCGATAAAATGGCAGGGTTATATAATATTAATAGCATGGCTGATACTTGTGATTGGTTCTGCGATCTACTTCGAGATACCAGGCAGGAACGGTTCATTGCAGAACGGTCTCAAATTTGTGGCTGTCTTCATTGTGTTTACAGCAATATTCTATCTGATAGCCAAATGGAAGACAGAGAAATAAATCATCCTTTTTTTCTTTTTTCTTTCGGGAATCTCAACACTCCTTTATTCCTGCATATTATTGCTTCCTTCAATAATTCAAATTCTTTTTTAGAAATAGCTTCAAGTCCTGCGTAATCATTGCACAACCTGCAATTAGCTTTTACAGGCGCAAACTTATAATTTGCCGGAAGTGCTTTTAGAAATTCTTCAATAGTCCTGCCATGCACCTTGGACTCATCTTCAGAATCTTTCTTGATATAGAAACCCACATAAAATGTTCCATTAATATTATGCTTGTATTTTCCTATTATCAGCCTATGATACATTTCTTCCATATGTGGTTTGCTAAGAAAGATTATTTATAAAGTTTAGTGGCTTTTTAACTAGATCTTCTTTTTCATTATCTCTACAACATCATCAAAGCCCAGTCTTTCATAGAATTTCTTTCCTTTCTTGTTTCTTGTGTAGACCATCAATGACATCCAATTACAGTTCCTGCTCTTGGTCCATCTTGCAAACTCTGCCATCAGTTTCTTTCCTATGGCTTGTTTCCTATATTCTGGATAGACATAGATGTCAGATACAAAACCTTCTGTTGTCCTGGGAGCCCGCATCAATTCGCCGGTGATAAAACCTATGATCTTTTTATCTTTTTCAGCTACAAAATAAATATACTTCTTTGACTTCATCTGCTTCTTTATCTTTGCTGTGCTTTTTACAGTCTCCCATCCTGCAGTCTGCTTCTTCAAGGCACCGCTGTGTAAAGAAACGCCTTCTTTTGATAGCTTTTCGATCATGTCCTTGATTGCTAGTGCATCCTTCGGAGTTGCCTTTCTTATTTTCATGCAGATAATTGAGAAGAAATGCTATTTAAGGGTTTTGGAAATATCTTCAATTTCAGGATTTTTACAATTTTATGGTCGAAAGCTTTATATACTATAACAAACTATAGTTTACTATGGCAACAACAATCCAGATAAGCGAAGAATTGCAAGAGGAACTAAATAAGAAGAAATTCTTTGACAGGGAGACCTATGAAGAGGTCATATGGGACCTTTTGGAAGACACAATGGAGCTCTCAGAAGAGACAAAAAGGGATATAAAACAGGCTGAAAAGGATTTCAAGGAAGGCAGATACAAGACCCTTGAACAAGTTGAAAAAGAATTGGGTGTTTAAGTGTATTCTATATTATTGTCAAGAATCGCAGAAAAACAACTAAAGAAACTTGACAAAAAAACACAAGCGAGAATAATCTCTGCCATAAAAAGATGCAGGATAAGACCATACGCGCATGTAAAAAGACTCGTAGAAAGCCCATATTTTAGATTAAGAGCTGGAGATTATAGAATAATCATGGCCATCAAAGAAAACAGACTTCTTATACTCGTCATAGAAATAAAACACAGGAAGAAAGTGTATAAATAACTGTTCTAGTGGAATGATTATCACAATTATATTTTTCAACACATGAATAAATAAATACAAGGATGCTATTTCTCTTCCTATGGTTACTTTAAATGAACTCCTAGCGGATGCTGTAGTTGAACTTTACGAAGTCTTCGAGGAGTGGCACACAATAGAACACGACACCCCTGTGCCAGGGAAAGTGACTAATTTCACAAAGTACAAAGAAAGAATAGGCCTGTATGCAAATTGGAAAGAGGCACAGCATTTCGCAGACAAGGCTTATGATGCAAAATTAAAAGAATGGAGTAAGCTGGACGAGTTCGACCAATTGAGGATCGCAGTCCAGGAGCGCAACATACCGCGCAATGCAGATGACTATTCATTCAAGTTCATCGTTTTCCCGCACAGAGTGACTGCAAAAGAACTCGAAGAAAAAGACGGAAAGACATATTGGGAAGGAACAGAGATTCTTTAGGATTATACTTCTTTCTCAGTCATCACTCTTATTCCGTTTCTTCTGAACAATGCAGCAGTGACTCCTTCTCCTTTCACTGTCGATCTTTCTTCTAATCCGCCTTGCGTGCGGTCTTTTCCGCACGAAGGGCTCTTGTTTATGAAGATGACTTCCCTTATCTTAAGGTCTCTTGCCAATCTCAATGCTTCATACGCGCCTTTGATGTATTGTATGGTGACATCCTCTCCATCGTCAGTCATTATCTGGGTCTTGTTATCCAAGACCTGGTTTCCGTCACCATAAAGAATCCTCGCACCGCTCCTCGGTGTTGATAAACCGCCCATTATCTCAGGACATATCGGGATTATATTGCCTTTCCTGTAATCGTCTAGTAATTCATCAGAAGCCTTGTCTATATTGCTCTTGCCATCATACCTGCACTCAAACCCCAACAAACAAGCTGAACACAATCTCATTTTATAGAAGAAAATACAGTGAAGATATAAGAGTTTTGGAAATGTTTATTAAGGGGAAAGACATTGGTTTTTATATGAACGGAATATTAGCATTCGGAGACAGCATTGTGTTTGGTCGCGGTTGCGTACCTAGTTTAGATTCGTGGGCTAATAAGGTTAAGAAAGACTATGAGGTCTTAGACTTCCATAATGTCTTCTACAATCTCGGTG
>JAHWIA010000016.1 GCA_019322855.1 Candidatus Woesearchaeota archaeon
CCAGACCCTGCGGCATTACAAAGTAACTGAATCTTCTATTGCCTAATTCAACTTGCACTTCTTCAAAACCCTGGCCTCTAAAATAGTTTCTTGTGCCATCGATGTCTTCTTTTGAGAATTTTTGCATTTTAATTTTTATTCACAAGGGTTGTTTATAAAACTTATTTAACCAAAAGCTTTAAATCCGCTCTGGTTCTGTGTATTTGCATGAAAGATAAAATATCAGACAGCAAGTTCTTGAGGAGCATTGAGAAGAAGGTAAATGATACTATCAAGAAGTATAAGCTGTTTACTTTCAAGGATAAATTAGGTGTCGCGGTTTCTGGCGGAAAGGATTCTACTGTCTGTCTTTATGTATTGAAGAAACTTGGTTATGATGTGGAAGCCATCACTGTTGATGCAGTCATTGGCGGCTATACTGACGAGAATATCAAGAGCCTGAAAAAAGTATGCAAGGAGAATGATATCAAACTGAAGATTGTTTCTTTTCGGGACGAGTTCGGCATGGCTCTTTGTTACATCCAATCTTTATTGAAAGGAAAAGGACATAACTATTCATCTTGCATGATCTGCGGGATATTGAGACGATATCTGCTGAACAAGTATGCAAAAAAATTCAAGTACGATTGCCTGGTGACGGGCCATAATCTGGATGATGAGGCCCAGGCAGTATTGATGAACATACTTCGTAATGATCTGAAACTTGCATTAAGACAAGGTCCGATCAGCGGGATGAAGCAGACAAAGAGTTTTGTTAAACGAGTAAAACCAATGTATTTTATTTCAGAGGAAGAAGTTATTCGTTATTCAAAGATAATGAAGTTTCCTGTGAAGTACGGCATATGTCCTTGCTCTGTCGGTGCTTACAGAAGAAAGCACAAGAATTTCTTGGACGAGTATGAGAAGAAACATCCGTCAGTAAAATACAATATCGTGCGGATGCATGAGAGATTGATGAAACTGATACAGCCAGAAAAAATCGATGTCGGCGAAGTGAGTGTCTGCAAGATCTGCGGGGAACCTGCTGCAAAAGACATGTGCAACAAATGCCGAATATTCAAAGAATTAAAGATATTGAAAAAATAAAAATTATTTCTTAGCTTTTTCTGAAACCTTTCCTATCCAGATTGTTGCGATGACTGCGATTGCAGTGACAATGATTGCATAGGTTATCATTGCAGGCACTGTGCTTCTGTCGCCGAAGAAGTGCTGGAAGATCGCTTTTATCGTGTCGTTCCACGCAAGTGCAGCGACCAGACCAAATGCAGCTGTTATCAATGCTGCGAATTTCTCTATCATGTCTTTTCTCATAAGATCACCCCTCTATTTACAGATTTGAAGATCGCATGAGTTAATAAATGTTTGCCGGCGAAAAGTATATAATAAGCTTTTTAAGTGTTTCAGTTGAAGATATATGCATGACACTAGCAGAATTACTAACGCTCGCAGAGCAGATCGGAAATAGTGCAAGTCCTCTAGTAGACATGGCCAGGGATTGGGCTTTCTATTCAGGCAGTATTCTGGCGGACGAATTAAGCACGGTCCTGTTTGTAAGGAGAGAAGGCATTGACAAAGAAGAAAAAGAGAGGACTAAAGAAGGAATGGAGGAGTATGGTGTTGTGCCTTATCTGATATACAACGGACTGCATAAAATGGTGAACGCAGTGCCTTGGACAGGTGTATTGTATTTGTTCGACTATGCAATGTGCGATGGAGACATGTCAAGACATCCCCTGCCGTTCCATCATCTGTTTTGCTATGGGATTGGTTTAACTAATATATTGACAGCTGCGAGTAATGTTGCTGGAACTTACGGGTTCCCAAAATCTTTTCTAAAAGTACTGCAATGGCCTGGCAAAATAGTAGATGGTGTATTGAGCACTATAGTAGATATAATCAAAGACACCCAAAAAATAAAAGAACATGATTATTATGGCACTTGGCGCGATAGTTCTTGATTCTATTCTGTAGGATTATTTACCCTTCCCATGAACAGGATGTTTCCTGTGTCTTTCTGCTGTATCATGAAGATGAATGGATGGTCTGCTCTGAATACTTTAGGCTGCGTCGGCATTGCTGATTTGAGTGATATGACTACTCCTGTCGCAGCTGCTGCTTCTGTGCCTTCTTCATTGACTTCTACAAATGCCTGATGGATTACAGCAGATATGTAGAGTGATGTGTCTCCTGTCATTCCAGAGAAGTCTGCAGCCATTGAGAATGCAGTAGGCATGCCCATCTGCTTTAAATCCTCGTTCATCATGTATTTTGTCTCGAACTTGAACTTTGGTATGTAGATGTCTACCCTCTGTTCATACATTGATTGTTTCAGTGCATTTAGTGCTTCTGGTGCAAGGTAAGAGTCTATTGACGCAAGATCTTCCTTAGGTAAAAGTATCAGCATTGACAAGTCCTCTCCTTCGTACGGAAGTTCTAATACTTGAAGTTCGTCTGTCTCTCCATAATTGAATTCTGCTTCCTCTCCTGTCAATCTCATTGTAGGTGCTTTGATTATTTTTGTTTCATCCACATAGAAGTCTTCATCCTTTGTATCTTTCTTTTCAAACTGTTTTACCCAAGTGCCCTTGAAATAGATTGCATTCGTAAGGACAAGGCGCGTCATACCAGTAATGACTCCACGAGGTATGAGATCCTTTATCTTGCCCATTGTATTTTCTTCTACCCAATCATTAATTATCTTTCTTGATCCTTCTGGGTTTGAAATAAAATTAAGATTAGTAGCTCTTCCTCCAAAGTATTGTTCCACTGTTCCCATGAAGTCTGGAAGAAAACCAAATTTTTCCTGCGACCATAGTGCGTTCGCAGTGCTCAGTTTGTATCCCTTGTCTTTCTTATTTATCTCATTATAGATGCGCGCATAGCCAGGCCTCCTGATGTCTTCGTCAGGGAAGTGGAAAACATCTTGCATCTCTTCTGCTGTCTTTCCTCTTGCACCTTCATAGGTCATTGCCAAAGCAGTAGATATACTGTATGGTGAATAGAAAATATTGCTGTCATATTCATCCTTGTATTTATGATACAGGTCGAATGCAAACTGATTGTTAGAATCAACAACGCTCGCAACCTTCTCTGGCGTGGCGCCTGAATCATCTATAGGAACCACTATTCTCTCTTCTTCCCCGCATCCAACTAATACAACAGATAATAGTACGAGTGCAAGCGTGATTGCAAGTATTTTCCTTATCATGACAATGGGTAAACACAGAAAATATATAAATATGTTTATAAGTTCGATTTGGATTGAAGTTAAACAAAAACCACAGTAACCTTTATATATAACATGGGGGTTTCAGAGGGTATACCGATGAAATGATGATTCCCTTCGGGGATGAGTGAGGTAATGATTCTCATTATTTCATATATACGGTTTTGAGGAGGAAGAAACAAAATGGTTGGAACTCAGATTAGTAAAGAATTGGTCGAAGATACTTTCAAGGCTATCGAGACTGCCAGATCAACAGGAAAGTTGAGAAAGGGCAGCAATGAAGCGACAAAAGCTCTTGAAAGAGGAACAGCAAAATTAGTTGCGATTGCAAACGATGTAGAACCTAAAGAAGTAGTTCTTCATTTACCTGTATTAGCGCAGGAAAAAGGTATTATATGTGTTGAAGTTGGCACCAAGGAAGAATTGGGTGCTGCTGCGGGCATACAAGTAGGAACGACTTGCGTTGCGATCGAGAAAGAAGGAGAAGCAAAGAAGATCATCAACAGGATAGTAGAACAGGTCGGAAAGCCTGCTGCTGAGGAAGAAAAGAAAGAAGAGAAAAAGGAAGAAAAGCCAGCAGAAAAACCTGTTGAGAAGAAAGAAAAGAAAGAAGCTCCTAAGAAAGAAGCTCCTAAGAAAGAAGAGAAAAAGGAAGCTCCTAAAGAAGAAAAGAAAGAAGCACCTAAAGAAGAGAAAAAAGAGGAGAAAAAGGAAGAAGCTCCTAAGGAAGAAAAACCTGCTGAAAAGCCAGAAGAAAAAGCATAGGTGAAAAATGGCAAAGAAAAAGAAAAAGGAAAAGAAGAAAGAAAAGAAACAAAAAAAGCAATATCAAAAAAAATTGCTTAGGCAGGAATCCAAGGGAAGAGCAAAGGCAAAGAAAGATACAGGATCCGGCAAGGGAACTGTCACGTTCACTGACGCTGTAAGGGCGACTGTCGAGGAATTGGTAGGAAGGACCGGTGCTCGAGGAGAAGCTACTCAGGTCAGGTGTAAGATATTGGAAGGAAGAGACGCTAACAAAGTTATCAGAAGGAATGTCAAAGGCCCGGTGAGGCTGGGAGACGTCCTGATGCTTAGAGAGACAGAGATCGAGGCACAAAGACTGAAAGGCGGAGGTAGGAAGTAAGATGGCTAAGTGTACATTTTGCGGAAAAAGCTTCGCACATACAGGCACAATGTTTGTGCAGGCGACTGGAAAAGTCCTATACTTCTGCACCAAGAAGTGCGAGAAGAATATGCTTAAACTGAAAAGAAAATCGCGTGACATGAAATGGGTCACGTCCAAGGATAAAAAGAAATAATGGTGACAAAATATGGTAAGTATGATTGAAAAAGTTAAGAAATTGATGATGGTTCCTGAACAGATCAGGAACATAAGTGTTTCTGCACACATCGACCACGGAAAGACAACGTTCACAGACAATCTTTTGGCAGGTGCAGGAATGATGTCTGAAGAACTTGCAGGCCAGCAGAGAGTCACAGACTTCAGGGAAGACGAGCAGGCAAGAGGCATCACTATCGACGCTGCAAACGTAAGCATGGTGCATAAGGTAGATGAGAAAGAGTTCTTGATTAATTTGATTGACACTCCAGGACACGTGGATTTCGGCGGTGATGTCACAAGGGCAATGAGGGCCGTCGACGGAACTATTGTTTTGGTGGACGCTGTCGAGGGAATGATGCCTCAGACAGAGACAGTTCTTAGACAAGCTCTTAAAGAAAGAGACAAGCCGGTCTTGTTCATCAACAAGGTTGACAGATTAATCAAGGAATTGAAGCTAGAACCAGAAGCGATGCAGGAGAGATTCGTCACTATTATCGCTAAAGTGAACAAGTTCATCAGCATGATCGCCACTGACGACCATACAAAATGGAGCGTCAGCGTACAGGACGGCAGTGTTTGTTTCGGAAGCGCAATCCATAACTGGGGCATGTCTGTAGATTTCATGCAGAGAAAAGGAATTAGTTTCAAGGACATCATCGATGCGTATGAAAGTGACAATGTGAAAGAACTTGCAAAGAAAGCGCCATTGCACGAAGTTGTTCTTACAGCTGTCGTTAAGCATCTTCCTAATCCTGTTGTTGCGCAGAAGTACAGGATACCAAAGATATGGCAGGGAGATCTAGATACAGAGCTTGGAAAGAGCTTGATAGCGTGCGATCCAAAAGGACCGCCAGCATTTATTGTAACAAAAATAGTTATCGACAAGCACGCAGGAGAAGTGTGCGCAGGAAGATTGTTCAGCGGTACTGTCACTAAAGGAGATCAGTTGTATCTCAACCTGGCAAAGACCAAGGGCAGGATACAGCAAGTCAGTGTCTATAAAGCTGCACAAAGAATCCAGGTAGAAAAAGCTGTGTGCGGAAACATCATCGGTCTGGTTGGATTAGGCGATGCAAAACCTGGGGAGACAGTAAGTCTCGAGCCAATGGAACCGTTCGAAGCAATCACGCACATCTTCGAGCCTGTAGTTACTAAAGCTATCGAGGCTACAAAACCTAGCGACCTGCCTAAACTTATTGAAGTCCTAAGGCAAATAGCTAAAGAAGATCCTTCTATAGTCATCGAGATCAATGAAGAGACAGGAGAGCACTTGATGAGCGGTATGGGAGAACTGCATCTTGAAGTCATTGAGAACAGGATCAAGTCAGAGAAGGGTGTAGAAGTAAAGACCAGCTCGCCTATTGTTGTTTACAGAGAGACTATCGCAAGAAAGAATCCGACTCCTGCAGAAGGAAAAAGTCCGAACAAGCACAACAAACTGTATTTCACTGTTGAACCATTGGAACCGCAGTATGTTGAGGCTATCAAGTCTGGAAAATTGCCTAATGTAAGATTAAAGAAGAAGGATGACGAAGTAGGAGCGACTTTGAGAGAACTGGGCATGGATACCAAAGAAGCAAAGAGTGTCAAGGAAATCTATAACGGCAATATCTTTGTCGAAGGCACAAGAGGTATCGTGCACATTGGTGAAATCTTGGAGATGGTCCTTGATATGTTCAGGGATGTAATGAATGCAGGACCTATTGCAAGAGAACCTTGTACAGGTGTGAAAGTTACATTCAATGACTGTAAGCTGCACGAAGATGCGATTCACAGAGGACCAGGACAGATGTATCCTGCTGTCAGGGAAGGTATCAGGGCAGCGATGTCAATGGCATCACCTCTATTGTTCGAGCCTATCCAGAAGATGCAGTTCGGCGCCCCGGCAACTTATATGGGAGAACTTAGCAAGCTGGTATCAAACAAGAGAGGACAGTTGCTTGACATGCAGCAGGAAGGTGACGAAGTTACAGTGATCGCCAAGCTTCCGGTTGCAGAAACCTTTGGTTTGAGCAATGATCTTCGAAGCGCGACTGGCGGAAGAGGAACAATGTTCCTTGTGGACCAGACTTTCGAACGTCTGCCGAACGAATTGCAGAGCAAGATCATTTCGCAGATAAGATCAAGGAAGGGATTATCTGAAAATCAGTGATTTTTCCCTTATTTTCCTTATATATTACTGCGAAAGCTTTATAAATGGAAGGTTTTTCCTAAACACAAAATAAAAGGGGTTAAATAGACTCAAACTTTAAATCAAATCATGAGGAGGAAATAAGAAAATGGCAGCACAAAAACCACACATCAACATCGTCTTCATCGGACACGTTGATCACGGTAAGAGTACAACAGTTGGTAGGCTGATGTTTGACAGCGGTGCTATCGACGAAAACACTATGAGAAAACTGAAAGAAAAAGCACAGCAGCTAGGTAAGGCTGGCTTTGAATTCGCATATGTTATGGACAACCTGAAGGAAGAACAGGAAAGAGGAGTTACAATCGACTTGGCTCACAAGAAATTCGAGACTCCGAAATACTACTTTACAATAATCGACGCACCTGGTCACAGAGACTTTGTCAAGAATATGATCACTGGTGCAGCACAAGCAGACGTTGCTTGTCTAGTAGTTGCAGCTAACGACGGAGTAAACGCTCAGACAAAGGAACACGTTTTCCTGAGCAGAACACTTGGTGTAAAGCAGATGTTGGTTGCAGTCAACAAGATGGACCTTCAGCAGTACAGCGAGCAGAGATACAACGAAGTTGTAAAAGAAGTTCAGGACTTGCTGAAGACTGTTGGTTATGATACCAGCAAGATTCCATTTGTCCCTTTAGCATCATTGCCAGGAGATAATGTTGCTAAGAAATCTGACAAGATGCCTTGGTACACAGGCCCTACATTGCTTGAGTTGCTAGACCAGGCAATCCAAGAACCTGAAAAACCAACAGGCCTTCCATTGAGACTGCCTGTACAGGAAGTCTACAACATCAAGGGTATCGGTGTTGTTCCAGTCGGAAGAGTCGAGACAGGCGTAATCAAGGTTAATGACAAGATAATTGCTGTTCCTGGAAGAGAAGGTAAGGGCAAGTCTGGAGAAGTCAAGAGTATTGAGATGCATCACGAAATGATGCAGAAGGCAGAACCGGGCGACAATATCGGTTTCAACGTAAGAGGCATGGAAAAGAGAGACCTTGCAAGAGGAGACGTTATCGGACATCCTGATAATGTTCCAACTGTTGCAGAGGAATTCACAGCGCAGATAATCGTGCTTGACCATCCGAGCGTTGTTACAGTCGGTTACACACCTGTATTCCACATACACACATCACAAGTTGCATGTCAGTTCGTGGAATTGATCGAGAAGATCAACACATCAACAGGAGAGGTTACAGAAAAGAACCCTGACTTCTTGAAGAGAGGAGACGCAGCTAGGGTAAGATTGAAGCCTATGCAGCCTGTTGTAATCGAGACAAAGGCAGAGATTCCGCAGATGAGCAGCTTCGCAGTAAGAGACAGCGGTTCAACTGTTGCTGCAGGTATGTGTATCGAAGTCAAGAAGAAAGACTTGGCTAAATAATTTTATTTTTTTTAATTAATTTTTATGGTGAACTGCACGTTCATCGTATGGTAGGAGAGAACGACAATGCAAAAAGCAAGAATCAAATTGGCAAGCACAGACATCAACAAGGTCAACATGGTCTGTGATTACATTGCGAACATAGCAGAAAAAACAGGCGTAGTCATAAGAGGTCCGATTCCATTGCCTACCAAGAAACTGAGGATAACAACAAGAAAATCTCCGTGCGGTGACGGAAAAGCTACTTTTGAAAATTATGAAATGAGAATCCATAAGAGACTGATAGATCTCGGCATGGACGAAAGAGCTTTGAGATTGGTGATGAAAGTGCCTATTCCTGAGAACTTCAACATCGAAATCGAGATGCTTGAATAGAAATTCTATTTCAAAACCTTGCCTGTTTCCTGAAACCATAGATATAGGTCCAGTTCTGCGAGGTTAAGTTGTGTTTTTTGTGCGATTGTTCTTAGCTTGTCTTCGATTTCTATGTATGATTTAGGCGTCATTGTCTTCGGTCTTTGTATAAGATTGTGTTTTGTCAGGATGTCTACTATGTGGAAATCTACAATGGCAAAATTATCGTAACCAATATTTCTTAGAAAATGGCTGGCCTCTTTCAAGCCAAGGCCTTTGATGTTCTTTACAATGTATTGCCTTAGTTCTTCTTCGTCATCGTACTTATTTAATATTCTATTGATTTGCTTGTGCTTTCTAGCTTCGACTATGTATTTTGCTCTTATATTTGGAAAACGATAGCCCAGTTGTTTTAGTTTGTTTGATAATTGTTTTTCTGTAAGTGTAAGAAAACCATTACCAATCTTATTCTGCAGGTCAAGGCTTCTTTCTGCATTGAAATTAGCAGCTAATATGCAGAAGCACAGCTCTTGGAACAGCTGTTTGTTATTTTGCTTGTTTTTTATTTCTTTGAACTCCTTGATTCTAGTGTCTATTACTTTCTTTGTGCTTGTTTTCTTTAACTTGTTGATTTCAGACAATAGCTGTTTCATTTGAGATAAAAGAAAAGAAGGAATATAAAAAACTTAACTTTTCCACAGGCCGTGCACATTGCAGTATTCTCTTGCCTCTACTTCGTGCTCATCCTTCACATTGAACTCTGCCTCTGGCTTTTCGCCTGGCGACAAGAATTTTCTGTGGGATTCTCCGCCTGCAAAAACCTGTATCCATTCAATGTAGTGCTTGTCTTCCATTGGATGAGGTTTTGCACCCACTTTCACTTTAATTCCATTCTCTGTCTTTTCTATAACAGGCACGTGCTTTTCCTGTCCTTCATCTTCTGTCTTCTCTTCCTGCAAAGTCATTGGTTTTCCGCAGCACACGAGCTCTCCCACACCTGTGTGCAATACTTCCACAATATTGCCGCAGACTTCGCATTTGTATATCTGGTTCAGTTCAGTCATTTTTTGCCCAGCTCCTCTTCTACTTCTTTCCTGCCTTCTTCAAGCTCTTTTACTTGTTCCTTATCTATCTTTAGCAATAAAGTTTGGAACTCTCCGACATGCGTCTTTTCTTCCTTTGCAACATCAAGCAGGATAGCTTTTATGTCCTTGTTCTTGGTCATTGCTGCCAATTGCTCGTACAAGGATACTGCGTCTAATTCTGCAATTATCGCAATCCTCAAGACTTCCTTGTCTATGTTCTCTTTACTGATTTTGCTCAATTCTACTGGTATTTTTGATAACATTTTCTAACCTCCTATAGTATTGTGCTCAAAAAAATTATTAACGCTGCGATGAAAAACAAGATGTCCTCGGCCAATGATCTCCATGAGATAGGCATCTTGATGTTCGCGCCGAAACATCCGCAGTTCTCTATCTTCTTTTTCTTTACCAATGCAGTTGCTACCATTGTGCCGAACAATATCGCCATCAATATTGTAATGAATGAGTAGAACTGCAGATAGAAGCCTATGATCAGGATAACACCGACAATCATCTCAATGAACGGTAGTGCATATGCAAAAGGCTTGCCGTACTTTCTTGCAAGCTCATTGAACTGGGCAACTGTCAGCCAGAACGCATTCAGGTTAAGCACTTTCATGAAGCCTGAGAATACAAGAAAAGCTCCCACTATTATCCTTAATACAAGTATGAATGTAGGATCAAATAAAAACACATGCATCACCCTCTTGTTTTTTTATAAAAGTTATGATATGTATATAAAAGACTTTTGTTTGGGTTGATTTATTTTCTATATGGAAAATAAATAATTAGAAAAAAGCTTTATAAACAGTTCCTCTTTCTGGATACTTATGCCGGCGTGGCACAATCTGGTACTGCGCAAGACTGGAAATCTTGTTTCCTTCGGGATACGTACCAAATTCTGCAGGCATGCCGCAGTGGCACAACCTGGTACTGCGCAAGACTGGAAATCTTGTTTCCTTCGGGATATCCCGGTTCAAATCCGGGCTGCGGCGTATTAAGGCAGAATTTGGTTGTACACCGAAAACCCCTTGGGTTTTCGCTGTATCCCGGTTCAAATCCGGGCGCCGGCGTTAATCTTAAATATTCAATTATGATTCTTCAGAGAATGCCTGAAC
The DNA here is from genome assembly GCA_019322855.1 of Candidatus Woesearchaeota archaeon. Lineage (GTDB taxonomy): Archaea > Nanobdellota > Nanobdellia > Woesearchaeales > WJKV01 > WJKV01. The sequence goes on from JAHWIA010000016.1 coordinate 10,683, forward strand.
TTGAGTTTATTACAGACGGAAGTGATTTTTTCTATTGCTTAGATAATCATTTAGAAGGCAGTCATTTTCTTCCTTTCAAGTTTGAATACATGTTTGGACACTTGTATATAACGCCTGCATTTTCTTGCACAGAGATTGCAGACAATAGTCCTCCTGGTTTAGGGGATGTTTGCAGAGATGAATCATTGAGTGACGCAGAAGCGAAGAAAAAAGCAACTGAATTGTGGGAAAAACATGATCAACTGGTAGATCTTCTCCTGCATGAACTTGAAAAAGGACTTCCTCCTGGAACTAGATTTGTGGAATATTGCAGAGGACAGGGCGAAAGATTCAAAGAATTCTTCTACGACGCACTGGCAAAAGGGCTGAAACTGGACGGATCAATGATGCCCTTCGGCATAATAAACCCTGAAGGCAGAATGAAGAAAACAGTCCAAAAAAGAGGCTATGTAAAACGGCTGTTTCCAGGAACACCAGAAAAAGGCATTCTACAAGAAGTACATTATCTGGGACTTTGAGATTATTTGTATAGAGAAACAGTTACGACACCTTGGAGATTTAATTCTTCTGTGCCTTTTGGCTTTTCAGGACAAGTCACAGTTAGATTAATTTTGACTATTTCATTTGGATTCGCGTTTTTAGGGGCTGAGATTGTCATATAATCTTTGATCTCTCCTTCAATATTAGTTCTTACATTAATTCCGTACGTTGCATCATTTGAAATATTTATATACCTTGTATGAGTTCCGCCCGAGGTAATTGATCCTATTTGTAGAATAGGTTCTGTATCTTTATTTATGCCTTCTATTTTACTAAAACAAGTCGCATTAACTTTAAATTCTTTTT
>JAHWIA010000017.1 GCA_019322855.1 Candidatus Woesearchaeota archaeon
AGATTTACGTAGAGTTTACAGAAGAACAAAAGAATGCATTTGTGGACGCGTATTTAAAGAGCGAGTTTCGGACAGATTTCATAGCAGCCATAGTGACCCACAAAAAAGGAAATACTATAGAACGTCTGAAGAACGATGTCGGCAATTTTTCCGCATATCAAAAAAGAACCAACAAAACCTTGAGGTCAGAGTTCGGGCTTCCTAAAGAATATAATATAGTCAGTCAGGATTTAACAGCTGTTTTCAACGGCCTTCACAAAATAAACGATGTGAAAGATTTCTACAAACATTTGTTACTTTTTGATATTTCGTGGCCTGCTTGAATCTTTTAAATCCAAGAAATCCGCCATGACCTCTCTCTGATTGAATGCCCATTTCAATTTCAGCAATTTTGGACTTATCTTAAACCATCTTGCTTCAGAGATTTCTCTTTTATTTAAACCAATTTTTCCATTTATCTTTCCTACATAATAATTCGCATGAATAATTTTTCCTTCTAAAATATAATCATAAGATTTAAAGAATTTCATTTCACTTATCTTAACATTCAATTCTTCCTTTATTTCCCTTCTTAGTGCAGTCTCCTTGTCTTCATCTCCGTCAATTTTTCCGCCAGGAAACGACCAACATTCGGGAAAATGCTCTGTATTTTTAGATCTCTTTACAAGAAACACCTCATTTTCATCATTTATTATTATCAAATCTACTACCATAATTTCACCTCTGCAGCCATTCAACCTCTTCTTTTTCAAGGTCTAACCAGTCTATCAATTTACTGCAATCATCTCTCTTGAATACAGGAAGCAAATATGGTACCTGCGAAAAAGCTGTCTTTGTGCTGCAGTGTGTCTTGAGTGCGATCTTTGCCGCGATTGATTTCCTTTTTGCATGCTTTTGCTTGGCAATCCATATCTTCAACAGTCTGCTGTTCCTCTGGTAGCTGATGAATTGTTTATAGGTTTTGTCTTTTGCAACAGAAACTCCAGAACTCATCAATGAAATGACATATACTAAAAATCTCCAGTGCTGCCATCTCCTGATTCTTCCTCTGAAAACATCAGCCCTGCTCATGCACTCAAAAGCTCTTCCTAAATCATCGAAAGCATACTCTTTAGGAAGATTCTCTTCTATCCACAAGAAAACTTCGTCAACATTCTCGTCAACACTGTCAAATGCTTCTTTTGCTTTTAATGCATTCTTTCCCTTGAAGATGATGCTCAATGCATTCAATACACTCTTCTTCTTTTCCCGTTCACTCACTTCAATAACATTATCTGTCTCCAGTTCTTTTGTATTCCTGCACAAAGTTTCAATGTCATTGATTGCCCCTCTTAGATCTCCCTGTGCCTTTTTCGCAAGAGAAACCAGCGCATCTTTATCGTATTTGATGCCTTCTTTCTTGCAAACCATTTCCAGAACCTTAAAAACATCGTCACTGTCAAGAGCATTGAATGTTACAACTGTAGATTCTTTTTTCAATGCCTTGAGCTTGCTGATGTAAGCATCATTAGCAGTCATGATTATCGGAAACTTGCTTTTCTTGATCAATTGCGCAAGGGTTGCTGCACCGCCTCTGTCTTTCGTGCCGCTCAATCCGTCGACATCATCTATAAGTATCAATTTATTTGTGGCGAAAAGACTCTGCTGTTTCAATGCATTCCCTACCAACTGAAGTATCGCGTCCTTATTCCTTGTATCGCTCGCATTGATCTCGTACAGTTCATAGCCCAATTCTTTTGCAGAAGCCACAACAGAAGATGTCTTTCCGCAGCCAGCAGGCCCGTGAAGCAGAAGAGCCTTCTTTTTTTGAGACTTGAAACTATCAAGAAACTTCCTTATCTGCGATACTGCCCGCGCCTGTCCATGGACATTGTCCAGGCTAGCAGGTTGATATTTTTTAACCCAAGGCCCCATATTTAAAAAGAATAGTAATAAGTTTAAATGATTTGCGGTAAAAAAGTTTATATACATTGAAGATAAATTATATCAAAAATGGCTGCAAAATGGCAATGCAAAGTATGCGGATACATATATGATGGAGACCTGCCCCCCCAAAGATGCCCTCAGTGCGGGGTGAGCAGTGCAAACTTTGTCAAGATCGCAGAAGCTCACGAAGAAAGATTGAAATAACTTATTGAAGGAGGATTTAAGATGGCAAAGAAAAAAACAACAACCAAAAAAACAAATGTGAACAAGGATGAACAGATAGGGATTCACAAAGGAAGCCTTTCAACACTTGCAAAAGAAAGACAGGAATTAGGAAGACTGCTCCAGATCGTTGAACAATTGATGCAGATGCACATTGCTGCATTGAAAGAGCTTGGTGTAGATTTGGAGGCGCAGGCAAAAGCTGCAATGAAAAAATCTGCAAAAGTCAAGGGAAAGAAAGGCGCGATCGAAGAGATGTTATAATAATGTTCATCAGAAAGAAAGAGATCAAGCAACTGAGTGCCAGGATCGAGCAAGAGTTTGGCACTGCTAATTTCTTCAATAAAAAAGACGAAGTAGAGATCAAAGACAATATCTATTACAAGAACAAACAGCCAGTCTTCTTTGAACAAGAAGGCAGATTGTTTCCCACCTTGAAATGCATTCTTAATGGAGAAATCAAACTGAAACAGATAATAGTGGACATGCCTGCTGTTCCGTTCGTCGCAAAAGGCGCAGACATAATGCGGCCCGGTATCGTGGAATTGGATCCAGAGATAGAAAAAGATGAGATCATTGTGATCATGGACGAGAACAACAGGAAACCGCTCGCCATCGGAATTTCCTTGTTTTCAGGACAAGAATTGCAGCAGATGGACAAGGGCAAAGTAATCAAAATGATCCATTACGTCGGAGATGAAATCTGGAAGAAATAAACCGCGTTAAATTTTATTAGTAAAACAACTTATTTGTGTGGATATGGCAAAAAAAAGAACCAAGACCGAAAAAGAACAATATGTAATGATTTGCCCTAAATGCAAGTCTTCTGATGTTTATATGGATAAATCAAATCCTTTACAGCCAGTAATAGGTCTTCCTGCAAACTATATATGCAATAATTGCAAATTTAAAGGCTTTAATTTTCCAGAGATTGAGAAATCCAAGCTTAAGAAATTTCAAAAGAAAACAAATGAGAAAAAGCAAGTTGATAGCAAAAAAGAAAAAGCACTTCCTGTTGATACTGCTTATGGAAATTTCATAGTCAGAGCGGTCTGGAAAATTAGCGCACCAGTAATATTATTGCTGGGAATTTTTTTATTATTCATCATCCCTTTTTTAGGAATAGTAATTACAGCTACAGGCTTAATTATGATATATTTTACTTATATCAAAAAATAAAGAACGAATTCTATTCAATAACAGCTCCGATCCGTCTTGTTTTCGGTACGAAGTTCAGCAATTTGCTGCCAGCGATCTTGCCGCTGCCCATAAAGTCTTTTTTATGTTTTACAATCACGTAACCCTTTGTTTCTATTGACTGCTTTTTTGGCAATTCAAACTCCTGTCCAAGCAGCCATTGCTCTGTCTGCTTATCTGTAAGTTCAATGACATTCTTTTTAGCCTCAGGTCCAATCAACTGGCTTCCTTCTATTGACAAACGAAAACCTTTTGCATTCCACGTCGCAAAATACAACCCAACAGTGCTGATCCTTAACTTGTCAATATCTATCTCATCCATTTCTTTGTTCACAATATAAGTCCGTCCGTTAGGATGCTTAAGAACATGATATTTGTCTTCAAAATCAGAACCCCATTGATCTAAAATAATCTTCTTGAACTGTTTTACTTGCTTTGTGTTAAGAATGTGCAGTTCTGCCATTATATTCCCCAAAGAGCCTGTTTTGCCCGCTTAATCTGCGCGATCTCCCGCAATATAACTTTCTCTTCTGGCAAAAGATATTCTTTGTATTCTTTCAGTTTCTTGAAATCTTCTTCTGGAATGTCGCTGTACAAGATTTCATCTTCTTCCACCTGTCTTCCGACAGTGATTCCTGCAAATGACATCGCGACCTGGTCTCCTTTCTTTGCTTCTGATATTGTTTCTTGTTCCTTCTGCATGCCTTTGACAGGTACTAATTTAGTACCGTCCTGCTTCATGACTGTCACGCCAGGCTTCACTGTCCCTGCCAAGACTTCAGTTCCGATGACTGCAGGATTGTTCTGCCTGAAGACATAGCCCTTCATCAATTGTATCTTGAACGGTCTAGTCACAGTATCAAGAACTTTCGCTTCAATCTTTCTCTTTTCTTCTGCAACCCATTTCTCGTACTCATCCAATAGATTATAGATGACCTTGCTTTGTATTATCTTAATATTTTGCTCTTTTGCATAGCCAGAAACCTCGCTTCCTGCTGCGACATTGAAACCGAGCACGCAGGCACTGAACGGATCCGATTCCTTGTTGCTCAATGCAAGTAAAATATCTTTCTTAGTGACATCTCCGATAGTCGCTCTTCTGATCGGAAAATTCTTCTGTCTCAACATTGTGATCATTGCTTCCAGACTTCCAAGAGTATCTGCCTTCAAAATAAGACCTTCATGGTCAGTCTCAACAACTACTTCTTCAACTTGTTCTTGTATCTCTTTCTTGACAGTTTCAACTTCCTCTGGCTTGCAAGCTCTAATAGGCATGCCTGCGACAGCATTATCAATTCCAGGCGCACTTATCTTCACGCCAGTTGCCGCGACAGCTTCTGGGATCTGGACAAACTTAGTCTTTTTCTCCATCATTTCTGCCAATGGCGCGGGTTCTAGCAATGCTCTGACCTTCGCAACTATCGGCTCATCCAAACCTCCAATCACAATAGTATCATTCTTTCTTAATGTGCCATCAAATAATATTACATCTAAAGTTGTTCCCAAACCCTTGCTTTCCTTAACCTCGAGGATGACGCCTTTTGCAGGACCTTCTGTATCAATATTCAGACCTTTTTCAAGAAATTTCTGTGCCAATCCGACAATGACCATCAATAACTCAGGGATTCCGTCGCCGGTCTTTGCACTAACAGGAACTATTGCCAGTTCTTTTGTATAATCTGCGACTCTATCAAACCGTTCTGCCTGGAACTCGAGCTTGTACAATTTCTCAACCAACTCATACAATTTCGTCTCAAGAACATTTCGTGTGCTGTCATTCAAATTCTTGATGTTTGTCAATAAATTAACTTCCTTTTTTGCTTCCCAACCGCTTATCTTATCAATCTTGTTCGCTGCGATCACGAACGGAGTCTTGTGCGCTTTCAGGATCTCAATGCTCTCCATTGTCTGCGGCATGAAACCTTCATTGACATCTACCACCAAAACTGCGATATCTGCCAAACTTCCGCCTCTTTTCCTCAAATTAGTGAAAGCTGCGTGGCCAGGCGTGTCAATGAACAATAAGCCAGGAATAGTGATGTCCATTCCAAGACTCTTCAACAGATCGCCGCACACCTTCTTCAATATATCTAAAGGAATGATAGAAGCACCTATTGCCTGCGTTATCGCGCCTGCTTCGCCAGCTACAACAGACGTACCTCTAATCCTGTCCAGTATGCTGGACTTGCCATGATCAACGTGTCCTACCACACTACAGATTAATTTCCTGACAGCCATATAGAAGTAGAACTATTGTATGATTTTTAAAGGTTTGGTCAGAAATCTAATTCTATACTCTTCGTTGTTGCTGCTCTCCGCCTTCGCCACCAGATTCGCCACCGCCAGACTCAGCAGGTTCAGGCTTCTTCCCACCAACAATGAACCATATGATCAGGCCGAATATCAACAATATAAGCAAGACTGCCTGGTTTACAGGATCCTGCAAGAATCGCAGGCTCTGCGGCAAGGTTTGCAGATAACCTGCTGCTGAAATAAAGATGTAAGCAACAACAATTATCGCAACGCCGGCAATCCATTTCTTCCAATTGTCAAACACATTTTCGCTGAAGCCGAACAATCCGACAAGAAGCAGAAGCATAAGGATCGCAATTATCCATACTGCGACAGAAGGCAAACTGTTATTGATGATCTCAACAACATTCGGCAATCCCATCAATGGTCCGCCTAATCTTCCATTAGTAAGATCTCCGTCATTGAAAACAACGTGCGGGATCACTGCCAACAATGCAATCACAAGCGCGATTACAAGATTATATTTTTTGACTTCGTCTGCATTATCAACAGAACCATCTCTCTTTCTCCGCGCAAGAATCATGGTCTTCTGCAATGCAGCAAATATGATCGTGAAGAATAGCAAGAACGGAAGGATCAAGTCTAGCATACCTATCTCATTCAACCTCCTTATCGCTTCAACAAAGCTAAACTGTGACATATAGATTAAAGAGAACTACTGGTATAAAAACCTTTTTGTTTAATATACCTTTATATACAACTTTTCTCTCTTGTTTAAAAATGACTGTCAATAAGAAAATAACAGAGCAGAATACGACCATCTTCATAAATAATGATGTTTTCTACAACAAAAAAATGGAACTGAATAGGAATATCTCTATCGCCCTCCTGAAAGCAATTAACAGAAAAAATATGGTAGTCTGCCTTCCAATGGCTGCAACAGGCATCAGGGCAGTCAGGATGCTGAAAGAACTGCCCAAAAACATGATCAAGGAGATGAACGTCAATGACATTGACAAAAAAGCTGTGAAAAACATCAAGCAAAACTTGAAGTTAAACAAGCTGGAAAAAGACAAGAGAATAAAACTCACTAACAAGGACGGAAGATTATTGATTTTAGAACAAGGAGGTTATGACTATATCGACATTGACCCGTTCGGCAGCCCGAACACAATGCTGGACAGCGCCATCCTAAAATTATCCCGAGAAGGCATTTTAGCAGTGACTGCGACAGACACAGGAGCACTGGCAGGCACTCACGTAAGAGCAGGTTTGAGAAAGTATTGGGCAAAAGGCATGAAGAACGAACTGATGCACGAGATAGGATTACGAATTCTGATAAGAAGAGTGCAATTGATTGGCGCAGATCATGAAAAAGCACTATACCCAATCTATGCTTTTGCAACGCAGCACTACTACAGGGTTTTCTTCATCTGCAGGAAAGGAAGGAAGTTGGCAGATGAAGTTGTTAAAGAACATTCTTACTTGCTATACTGCAAGAAATGTCTTAGTCGGCACTTCAACAAGATAAATAGCTACAGTTGCTGCAAAAAAATTCCAATGCAATGGGCAGGACCGATGTGGACAGGCCAGTTGTGGGATAAAGACTTGGCAGCAAAGATCTACAACCTATTACCTAACGACATTACGCACAAGATAAGGCAAGAGTCAGAGATAAAAGACAGCCTGTTGTTCTATGACCTGCACAAGATCGCCAAATACTACAGATTACCTCCACCAAAGACAGAAGACGCATTGATAAAATTAAAGCAAAATAAAATCAAAGCAACACCTACTCATTTCTCAGACACAGGAATACGAACTAACATCAAGATAAAACAATTCATAAATACTATCAAGAAAAAATTTGCATAGTGTCTAGCGTAACTATATTCTTAAACAGATTAGCAACAAAGACTCGAAAACACAGTAGAAAGTCTATTCTAGTGAAGCACACTATGCATAAAAGTCAAAAAGAAAATCTAGAAACTTTATCCCAGAGCTCTTCGAACATCTGTGACTTCGACAGAAGCAACATCTTTCAATTGCTTGATCTTATCTTCCAATTCTTCTGTGCTTCCCAAGGATTCGTCCATCACAAAAATCATGACCAGTGCTGTCAGGCCAAAACCTACAGGCGATTTCTCAACCTTGCCGACTTCTCCGCCAAATTCCTTGATCAATTGATCAGATTCTTCTTGGATCTTGTTCAGGTCGCCCTCTGGCGATTCTGGCATGATCTTGAAAGTGATGATTACTTGCGCCATTTTAAATCATTAGTTAGGTCCTGTAAAACCGCATTTAGGGCATGTGTATTTAGCAGCGATCTTTCTGCAATGCACGCACCGAACAATCTCAGCTTCCCCGCAGTTAGGACACTTGAATTTAATGCTTCCTTTTGTGTTTGTTATTCTTTCACTACAACTTGAACATTTATCCATTTTTACACCCGAATACAAGCAAAGATTTGAGCCTTGTTTATAAATCTTATTGTTTTCAGCCTTAAATACTTCACCAACCCGTAGTCACACAAGTTGTCACTATTGAGAATAGATAAAGATTTTTAAACTATGCAACTCTCTAGAAGCAGAAGGGGTATTATAATGGCTGAAGAACAAGAAAAAAGAGCATTCTTATCTAAGTTTAGAGCTAGGTTAGATAACATGGAAAAGGCTGCATTCGTGCCTCCAACCATCACAAAGACAAGCAGAAGCACTACAAAAAAGAGAAAGAAGTCTTCTCCAAAAAAACAAAAGACCATGCTTAACAAGGAAAAATATCTAAGATACGAGCTTAAAAAGCTTGAAGACAGGAAAAAGGATTTGAAGAAAAAATCAACACAGCTTGAAAATACGATCACTGCTGAAAAAAAGAAACTTACTCAAGAAAAAAGAGAAGCGAGCCTGATTGCAAGAAAAGTAAAGCAGGATGTCCAGAAACTGGAAAAGAAGGAACAGCAGCTGAAAAATCTTGTTCAACAAATCAATAAAAGGGAAGAAGCCCTGAAACAGAAAGAAAAATCTATTTCTTCAAAAGAACCAAGCATTACAGGAAAACTGAAGAATATACAAAAGAAAAAGCTTGAGATTGAAGGTATGGAAAGGCGCTTGAGAAAAGAAAAGCAGAACATCTCGCCTAGATTGAGAGAGCTTGCGAAAAGAGAGGCCCAATTAAGAGAAAGAGAAAAAGAGATAAAATCTAAAGAAAGCAAGTATAAATCCATACTCAGACAGGTAGAACAGAAAAGAGAATCTATCAAAGACTCGTTGAATGAGCAAAGGGCATTGCTGAGAGACAATAAAAAATTAAAGGATCAGTTAAAGGAAAGAGAACAAAATTTGAGAAAAAAAGAGAAAAGTATCGCATCCAAACTGAAAAGTATACAATCTCTTGCCCTGAAAAAAGAAAAACAGATCAAACAGTACAATCTTCAATTGACTTCTTTGAAAGCAAATATTGGCACTGTACAGGCTGAGCTTAGGGATTTGAGAGACAAGAAGACAAAGACTGACAAATTGATCAATGCAAAAGAAAAAGAGTTTGTCGGCGTCCTTAAACAGCTTGAAGAAAAGGAAAAAGAGATCAAGGATCTTGTGAAAGCAAAGAAAGAAGTTCTTGAAAAGGATAGGAAGCTCAGGGTCCAGGTCGATAAGAAAAGAAGAGAGATCAATGACAAGGAATCAAAGATAAAGCAGAGAGAGAAAGAGATGACCGGTCTTTCTTATGAGCTTGACAAGAAGAAGTCCGCAATTGAGAAGAAATTCGCTCTTCTCGAAGAAAGAAGGATGAAGATCGAGAAAGATATTCAGGATCTCGAACGTACAAAGAAAGAAAGCAAGAAGCTTGCAGATATCAAAGAAAGAGAACTGATACAGACCTTGAACAAGCTAGAACAGAAGCAGAAGCTCATTGATACAAAAGAAAAAGAGCTGATGCAGATCATAAAGAAATTGAGCCAAAAAGAACTCATGCTGAAAAAGCACGATACTGATATCAAGAAAAAGGAAAAATTATTGACAACCACTCTGAAAAAGATCGAACTTGCAGAACAGGCAGTCCTCAAGCATTCAAATGAAATTGATGCAAAAGAAAAGAGGCTGAAACAATTAGAGTTGCAGGTCAAGGCTCACAGCAAGTACGCTACTCAGGAAGAAAAGAATCTGAAAGAATTGCAGAGACAGACTAGTCAGAACTCGGAATTGCTGGATTCAAAAGAAAAAGAGCTTCTTGCGACAATCAAGGATCTGGAAAAGAGCAAGAAAGAGCTCATGAAACATGAGAATAAATATTCTGATATCCTGAAAAAGATACGACAGAAAGAATTGAAAGTTAACAAGCTGGCTCAGTTAGAAGCGAGCGTGAAAGCATACTCTTTAGAGGCAGACACAAAGAAAAGAGAACTCACTGCTTTGCAGAGAGAGCTTGACCAGAAACAGAGACTCATGGACACCAAAGAAAAAGAAGTACAGGATACTCTGAAAACTTTGATAATAAAGAAAAAAGAGCTTGCTGCGCATGAAAAAGAACTTGCAAAGAATGAGAAGAAATACGCTCAGATATTGAAGAACGCGCGCGAGCAGGAGATCAAGGTCAAAAAACTTACAGTCGCAGAAGAAAGAGCTGCTAAGAGAAAAGAGGTAAAGATCCAGGAATTGACAGAGCTAGAGTCAAGGGTCAACGCTTCCAAACAGGAAGCTGCAGAGAAGAGAAGTCATCTGATGGAGCTAGAAAAAGAGCTCAATGTCAAACAAAAACTCGTGGATGACAAAGAGAAAGAGCTTCTTTCTACAATAGACAAGTTAAGCTTGAAACAGAAAGAACTGAAAGCGACACAGAAAGAACTATTCCTTGAAGAACAGGAAGCAAAGAAGAGTGTCAAAGAAATGAATGACAAGGAAAAAGAACTTGCGATGAAGCTTTCAGAATGGATCAAGAGAGAGAAAGGCCTAACTTCCAGCATCGCAAGACTTGAAGCTGACGAAAGCAAGCTAACAAAGGACATCAGTGCGAAAGAAGATGCATTAAAGAATCTTGATACTCAATTGAAAGCCAAGGAATCTGAGATATTGGGCGCCATCAACAAGATGGACAAGAAAGAAAAGGAATTGAAAGAGACAGAATCTTGGTTCGAAGCAAAGGAAAAGGAATTCAAAGAGAAAGAGAGAGAATTCCTGAAGATGCAGAAAGAATTCATGATAGAACAGGAAAATGTTGAAGAAAAAGCAAACTTACTGAAAGACAAGGAGATAGAAGTAAAAGAAAAGCACAGCGACCTGAAAAAGAAAGAGAAGGATCTTGACAAGCTGATCAGCGAGTTCAAGAAAGCAAAGAGAAGTGCAGAACAGAGAGAAGCGAAAGTCAAGAGGGTCAAAGAGATCAGGACAAACTTGCCGGCTCTTGAAAAGAGATACAAGGAAATGAACAAGAAAGTAGATACAGTACAGAAGCATCTGGACAAATTATTGCAGAGAAGAGAAGAACTGTCAGAATGGGACAGGACACTTAAAGGCAGAGAAGCAAAGCTGAATAAAGCAAGAGAAGCATTGAAGATAAGGGAAGAAGAATTGATGGACCAGAGAGCCAACCTGATTGAACAGCAGATATCTACAGAAGATAAAATAGTAAAGACCTTCAGCGAAGAAAAGCCTGCTGCAATCACAAAGAAATTCCCAGAGATCTACATGCTCATCAAGAGGATCAATAAAGAGATCACAAAAGGCAACATAGATGACGCAAAAAATTACTATGCAGAATTGACAAATAAATACAATCTTATAACAGAAGATCTAGAAGAAAAACAGAAGATCTATGAAGAGATTATGAAATTGCATTCAGACATAAATCTCGCACTTCTGGATTAGAATTCTTATTGATTTAATTTCTTATTATTCTTTATCAATAAATAGAA